>JAFECN010000072.1 GCA_018242145.1 Pseudomonadota bacterium | reverse complement strand
GAAGGCTGAGTTTGAAGACGAAAAAGCATAGCCGCCGAACTGAAGTCCCGCTCGACAAAGCGCGCGTTCTCGAAGTCCTCGCCCAAAATCCCCATTCCACCAAGCGCGACATTGCCCACGCCCTCGGCGTGAAAGGCAATGCGCGCATGCATTTGAAGACAATATTGAAAGACCTCGAATCCGAGGGCGCGCTGAAACGCGGCCCTCACAAAACGTTTGAAAAGCCCGGCGCATTGCCGGATGTGACCGTTCTGGAAATCACCGGACAGGACCCCGACGGCGAATTGCTCGCCCGCCCGGCGCGCTGGGATCACGACGAAGAGCCGCCGAAGATCATCGTCGTCCCCGGCAAGGGCGACGAGCGCGGCGGCGTGCTCGGCGCAGGCGAACGCATTCTTGCGCGCCTCGCGGACGTCCACGGCGGCTACGAAGCGAAGATTATCAAACGCCTCGGCGCCAGCGTGCACAAAGTGCTGGGCGTCTATCGCGAAGGCGAGCGCGGCGGCCGCATCGTGCCGGTGGACCGCAAGACGCGGCATGAATTCATCGTCGATGCGCGCGACGCGCATGGCGCAAAGCCGAACGAGCTTGTGCTGTGCGAGCCGCTGTCCGGCCGCGCATCGGGCACGCTGCGCGCGCGGGTGATCGACCGGCTGGGCGACATGAACCAGCCCAGATCCATCAGCCTCATCGCCATTCATGCCCACGGCATTCCCACGGAATTTCCCAAAGAGGTTCTGGACGAAGCCGACCGCGCCGTGCCCGCCGATCCGCGCGGGCGAACGGACTTGCGCAAATATCCGCTCGTCACCATCGACCCGGAAGACGCGCGCGATCACGACGACGCGGTGTGGGCGGGACCGGACGACCATCCCGCCAATGATGGCGGCCATGTCGTCATCGTCGCCATCGCCGATGTCGCGCATTATGTGACGCCCGGCTCGGCGCTGGACCGCGAAGCCTACAAGCGCGGCAACTCTGCCTATTTCCCGGATCGCGTCGTGCCCATGCTGCCGGAGCGGCTCTCCGCCGACCTCTGCTCGCTGATGGACAATGTGGACCGGCCCTGCCTCGCCGTCCGCATGGTCTTCGACAAGAACGGCAACAAGAAGCGCCACGAATTCGTGCGCGGCATCATGCGCTCCGCCGCCAGCCTCACCTACAGCCAGGCGCAGGATGCCTTCGACGGCCGCGACAAATCCGAACTGGCGCGCAATGTGCTGATGCCACTGTGGAACGCCTATCAGGCAATGGCGAAGGCGCGCGACAAGCGCGATCCCCTGAATCTCGATCTGCCGGAGCGGCGCATCAAGATCGGCGCGGATGGCAGAATCGAATCCATCGCCTTCCGCGAGCGTCTGGAATCCATGCGCCTCATCGAGGAGATGATGGTGATGGCCAATGTCTGCGCCGCCGAAACATTGGAGAAGGCGCGCCAGCCGCTGATCTTCCGCATCCATGAGCAGCCCTCGAAAGAGAAGCTGTTCTCGTTCTCCGACTATCTGCGCATCATCGGCATCAAATTCGCCAAGGGTCAGGTGATGCAGCCCGGCGTCTTCAACCGCATTCTCGCGCAGACGAAGGATGGCCCGAATGCCGAAGTGATGAACGACGTGGTGCTGCGCACGCAGTCGCAGGCGGTTTATGCGCCGGACAATATCGGCCATTTTGGCCTGCATCTGTCGCACTACGCGCATTTCACCTCGCCCATCCGCCGCTATGCCGACCTGATTGTTCATCGCGCGCTGATCCGCGCGCTGAAGCTGGGGGACGGCGGCTTGACCGACAAGGAAGGCAACCGCCTTCACGAAATTGCCGAGCACATCTCCACCACCGAGCGCCGCGCGATGGCCGCGGAGCGCGACAGCACGGATCGCTACGTCGCCGCCTATATGGAAGAGCGCGTCGGCGCGACCTTTGCGGTGCGCATCACCGGCGTCACGCGCTTCGGCCTGTTCGTGCGCATTCCCGAAAGCGGCGCGGAAGGCCTGATCCCGGCGCGCAGCCTGGGTTTCGAATATTTCCGCCACGACGAACGCCTGCATGCGCTCATCGGCGAGCGCAGCGGCACCACCTACAAGCTCGGCGACCGACTCACCGTGCGGCTGGAAGAAGCCGCGCCGCTCACCGGCGGACTGCGCTTCGAACTTGCCGAAGCTGCCGCAGCGCCTCGGCGCGGTTCCGGCAACCGGCCGAAGTTCAACTTGCGGAAAACGCGCAAGCGCCGCTAGGTAGTTTCATGGTCAAGCCGCCCGCCGCGTTCGAAAAGGACGAAGTCATCGTCAAAAACCGCCTGCGCCCGAAGGATGCGGCGACGCTGGTTCTGGTGCGACGCGACCGCGACGGCCCGCGCGTGCTGATGGGCCAGCGCCACGGCAACATGGCCTTCATGGCGAACAAATTCGTTTTTCCCGGCGGCCGCGTCGATCCCGGCGATCAGCGCATCCTGCTCGGCGGCGACTTGCGCCCACACGTCGCCGAGCGGCTGACCAAAGATGCGAACGCACAACGCGCGCGCGGCTTCGCGCTCGCCGCCATCCGCGAAACTTTCGAGGAGGCCGGCATTCTCGTCGGCGAACCTGTGCAGAAGCTTCCGCGCACCCGCGCGCCGGCCTGGCGGAAATTCTTCGCGCATGGCGTCGCGCCGCGCCTGGATGCGTTTGAATTCATCGCTCGCGCCATCACCCCACCCAATCGCACGCGCCGTTTCGACGCGCGCTTCTTCATGGCCGATGCCGAGACCATCGCGCACACGCTGGACGCCCGCGACAACGAGGAACTGCTCACGCCAAGCTGGCTGACGCTGGCCGAAGCGCGCGCACTCGACCTGCCGTCCATCACCCGCGTGGTCCTGGATGAAGTCGAGGCGCGTATCGGCGACGGCGCGGACGCCGCGCGCCCCGTGCCCTTCTTCCGCTTCCGCGGCGGAAAATCGCAGGTGGACTTCCTCTAGGCGGCAGAAAGCTTGGTCCGCATCTTCCAGAAACGGATCGCGCGCTGCGCCGCTTCCGGCGGCACGGCGTTGTAAAGCTCGCCGAACTCCCGGATGCGCTCCATGGGTGCATCCTTGCCCACGATCAGCATGGCGAGCGTCACGAACAGGGCGCGGTCGAACCCGCTTCCGCGGCTGAGCATTGCCAGAGCATCCAGATCCGCCTTGGCGACGAGCTTGTCGACCAGTTCGTGATGCACATCGGCGAGCCTGGCGAAGGCCAGCACGAAGGCGGTGCGTTTTTCCGGCCCCTGCCGCAGCAATGTCACAAGAACCGGCGGCGTCAGCGTGCCCTGCAGCGCCATGCTCTCAACTTCGCGCCGCGCCGTGTCGAAATCGTCCGGCAGCGCTCCCAGCGCGCGGGATACGCGGTTGCGGCTGCGCGCGAAAGCGGCATCCAGTTCCGCCGGTGCGACGCTATCGTAGCGCTGAAGAATCTCGCGTCGCAGATCGGCTTCCACTTTCAGATAGATGTCGCTCAGCAGATGCAGCGGAACGGTCTTCCGGCGCACCAGCGGTTCCTGGAGCGCAGCGCTCTTTTCCGCGCGATCGGCCACGCGCTCATAGGTCGCATCGTCGATCCGTGCCGTCTGGTTTTGCAGCAGGGATACGACCACGCGGTCCTCGCCCTTCTCCACCAGCGCGCTGGAAACCCGCTCGCCGATGTCGTCGCGGCGCGTCACCGCCATCATATGATCGGAGGATTTCCGTGCGATCACATCCAGCAGATCGTCCTGCGTCAACGCGCGCGAATGTTCCAGCACCGGCCGCGCGATCTCGATCTCGTCCAGCGCTAACCTGCGGGCGGTGCGCCGGAAGGGAATAGGAGCCGCGGCGATCTTCCGCGAAAGCTCCGCGCGCACCTGTGCCGAAAGCTCGGCCGCCACGCTCTCCACCACGTCGTCGAAAGCGGTCATTTCGGCCGCGGAAACCGATGGACCCTGGGCGAGCAGCGTTT
>JAFECN010000071.1 GCA_018242145.1 Pseudomonadota bacterium | reverse complement strand
GAAATAGTTTCACCGTCAGCAGAGGAGCCGACGATGGCCGCGAGCAGCTTCAAAGAGCGTCTTCACAAGGGTTACGCGCAGGTTATGGAACTCTCCGGCAAGCCGCTTGCCGACGAGAAAAGCCGCTATCAGCGCATCAAGATCTTCGACACGCCCAACAACGGGCGCGTCATGACCCTCGACGACATCGTCCAGATCACCACGCGCGACGAGAGCGCCTACGCCGAAATGCTGACACATTTGCCCATGTTCGAGCACGGCAAGGCCGAGCGCATCATGATCGTGGGCGGCGGCGATCTCTCCATCGCCGACGAGGCGCTGAAGCACAAGGGCGTCAAAGAGGTCGTTCTTGTGGATATCGACGGCCGAGTGATCGAGCTGTGCAAGCAGTATTTCGGCGCCATCAACGCCAAAGCCTTCAAGGACAAGCGCCTCACGATCGAGGTGGCGGACGCCTTCGAATATCTGGGCCGCAAGGAGAGCAAGAACCGCTTCGACCTGATCGTCGCCGACCGGCCCGATCCGGTCGGTCCCGGCAAGGCGCTGTTCGGCGAGACCTTCTATGACCGCGTCCGCAACGCGCTGAAGCCCGGCGGCTTTGCCACCTTCCAGACCGGCGTGCCGTTCTATCAGCCTTGGGAGATCACCGAGGCGCTCAACGAGCTTGCCGAATTCTTCCCCTCTTCGGGCCTCTATCTGACCGTGGTGCCGACCTATATCGGCGGCTTCATGGCGCTCTCCTGGGCGGGCAAGGGCAAGAGCGCGAAGCTCGGCACCCCTGCGGGCATCAAGAAGGCGGCAGCGGCATTCAAGAAGGCGAAGCTGAAGACCGACTACTACAACCCTGCCGTCCACGCCGCGGCGTTCGCGCTGCCGGAATGGATCGCGCGGCTGGTGCCTTAGCCCGGCGCGGCAATCTGCTTTTCGAAGATCGCGGCGACGCTGGCCTGCAAGCGCTTCAGCTTGGCCTCCAGCGCCACGAAGTCGCCTTCGCCGCCCGCGCGGGCGAGAAGCGCCTTGAGGCCCGGTGTGGCGGAAGCGGCGTCAAACTCGCCATCGACGGCGATTCGCAGCACTTGCATCAACGCCGTCTCCAACGCCGCCGCCGTCGTGAGAGCCATGGCATCGTCGGCCGCCAGCGCGCCCGCCTGCGCCAATGCATTGAGAGCCCCGACGGTGTTGCTGTGAAGCACGCCGGGATGGCTGTGAGCCTCCAGCAGTTCAAGGGTCTGGGCGATGAACTCGATATCCACCAGCCCCCCGCGCGTGAACTTCAGATCCCACGGCGCCTTTCCCGGAAACTGGGCAAAGAGCTTGGCGCGCATGTCGGCCGCATCGGCCAGAATCTTGGCGCGATCCGGCGGACTGGTCAGCGTTCCACGAATGACCTCCGTGACCTTTGCCGCCAGCTCGGCCGAACCGGCGATGACGCGGGCGCGGGTGAGCGCCAGCCGCTCCCAGGTCCAGGACTCGCTGGCGTGGTAGCGCATGAACGACTCCAAGCTGACGGCAACCGGGCCCTTGTTGCCGGTGGGCCGCAACCGCATGTCGACCTCGTAGAGCGTGCCTTCGGCGGTCGGCACGGTGAGCGCCGCGATCAGGCGCTGGGCGAGCCGTCCATAGAACACGCTCGCCGATAGCGGCTTGGGGCCATCCGAAGCCGCATCCGGCGGCGCGTCATACACGAAGATCAGGTCGAGATCGGACGTGGCCGTCATTTCGCGGCCGCCGAGCTTGCCCATCGCCACGACCACGAATGCGCCGCCCGGCACAAGCCCGAAGCCGGAAGACAACTCTTCGAGCGTCGCCCGCAGCAGTGCTTCGACCGCGCATTCGGCAATATCGGTGAGCGCGGGGCCGGCGGCGTCGGCGCGCAAGTCGCGGTCGATGATCTGGACGCCGATGCGGAATATCTGCTCGCGCGCGAACCGGCGCACGCCGTCCAGCGCGGTCTCGAAATCCTGCGCCGCCGCCATCTGGGCATCGAGCAGATCCTGCAGTTGCGCGCGCGGCGGCAACGCGGTGAGAAAGTCGCGGTCCATCAAGGCATCGAACACGCCGGGCGAGCGCGCCAGATGGTCAGCCAGACGCGGCGCGGAGCCGCAGATATTCGACACCAGCTTCAGCAGATGCGTATTCGCCAGAAGCAGCGAAAAAAGCTGAACACCGCCGGGCAGGCGCGACACGAAGCGGTCGAACTGCGCGAAGGCCGCATCCGGATCGGCGGTGGCGGCCAGCGCGTCCAGCAATGCCGGCATCAGCTTGGTGAGAATCTCGCGCGCCCGCGCGCTGCGCGTGGCACGGATGCGGCCATGATGCCAGCCGCGAATGGCATGCGCGATATGATGCGGATCGCGAAAGCCCATCCGGGAAAGCGTGTCGATCGTTTCGGGGTCGTCCTCCACGCCCGTGAAAACGAGGCTGCCTTCGCCGGCGGCAAGCGGCGCCTCCTGCTCGAAGAGCTTGAGATAATGTCTTTGAACCGTCCCGAGATGATGCAGCAGCACCGCGCTGAAAGGCGTGAGTCCGTCAAAACCCATGAAACAGGCCACATGCGCGAGTTCGTCGTCAGACTTTGGCAAGCTATGGGTCTGCTCGTCCTCGATCATCTGCAGACGATGTTCGAGCTTGCGGAGAAAATCGTAGGCCTGCTCCAGATCGGCTGCGGTTCCATCCGAGACCAACCCGGCAGCGCGCAAGGCTTCAATCGCCTTTAACGTTTCGCGCGAACGGAGCTGTGGGTTGCGGCCGCCGAGAATGAGTTGCTGCGTCTGCGCGAAGAACTCGATCTCGCGGATGCCGCCCCGGCCAAGCTTCACATTATGACCGGCCACCGCGATGGCGCCGTGCTTTCCGTGCGTGTGGATCTGCCGCTTGATCGAGTGGATGTCCTCGATGGCGGCGTAGTCGAGGCTGCGGCGCCAGACGAAGGGCTTGATCGCGTCCAGGAACGCCGCACCGGCAGTCGTATCGCCCGCGCAGGCGCGGGCCTTGATCATGGCGGCACGCTCCCAGTTCTGCCCCATGCCTTCGTAGTAGGCCTCCGCCGCATCAGTGGAGATCGCCACTTGCGTCGCACCGGCATCGGGGCGCAGGCGCAGATCGACGCGAAAGACGTAGCCATCGGCGGTCGTTTCGCTCAGGAGCCGCACAAGGCCTTTCACGATATCGACGGCGGCACCGCGCATATCGTCACGCTTTCGGAACGGGAAGCGGCGCGGATCGTAGAAGATCACCAGATCGATATCGCTCGAATAGTTCAGCTCGAACGCGCCGTATTTGCCCATCGCCAGCACGACGAGGCCCGTCTCCGTTTCGAGGCGCGCCGGATCGGTGACATCCATCTCGGCGCGTTCGGCAGCCTCGCGCAGCAGGAAACGCAAGGACGCACTCAAGCATACATCGGCGAAACGGCTGAGAGCGCCCGTTACCTGGGAAAGGCTCCAGACCGATCCGATATCCGCCAGCGCGATCGTAAGCGCGGCCTGGCGCTTGGCGCGGCGCAGGATCTGCATCGCCGCGGAAATATCCTGTTGCGCCGCGATCGACCGGACATCGGCATGGATGGCCGACAGAACAGCCTCCGGCGCCTCATGCGCGGTGCGGTGCAGGAAGGCCTGTTCGCGCACCGCGAGCCGCGCGAGGAACGGGCTGTTGCCGAATGCGCCGCGAAACAGCGCGGCCCGCTCGGGCGATGGCGCAAACCCGCCGTCCCCTTCGGCCAGCGCCGCCAGCGCGCGATCCGCGCGCGCCGGATCGAACGGCGCGGGGATTTTTCGTGGCGAGAGATTCTGGTCCGTCATGTCCGCACTTTATGCGCCGAAAGCGTGACGCAAATCGAGCGGGTCATTTCGCGGCGGCGGGCACCGCCGCAGGGGTGGTGATCTGGCGCAGCGCCGGGCGGATCGCCGTTTCATGCGGAAACAGCAAGGTCGCTCGCAACCCGGGGGCGTTGTCGGCCAGATCGAGCTTCGCGTCGTGCAGCTTGGCGACGGCGACGACAAGGCTGAGGCCAAGCCCCGTGCCGGGCGAATGGCGGCTCGCCTCCAGCCGCACGAAACGATCCAGAACGCGCGCCCGATCCGCGTCCGGGATTCCGATGCCGGTGTCGGCGACCACGAGCGCGACACCCGTGGGCCTGCTCTCGATCGAGACGCGGATATTGCCGCCCTCGGGCGTGTATTTGATCGCGTTGTCCACTAGATTGGCGAGCGCCTGCGCGATGAGCCGCTTGTTGCCCAGGATCATCGCCTCGCCGCTGGGCGCAACCTCGAAGCCGACGCCCTTCTCTTCGGCGAGCGCGCCATACAACTCGGCAATGCCTTCCACCACATCGCGAAGATCGACCCGCGCCATCGCCTCGCGCGCCATGCCCGCTTCGGCTTCCGCGATCAGGAGCAGCGCGTTGAAGGTTGCGATCAACTGGTCGATCTCCACCGCCGCGGACTCGATCTCCGCATATTCGGCGCTTTCCGGCGATAGCCGCCGCAGCGCCGCGTCGATGCGGTTGCGCAGGCGGTTCAGCGGCGAGCGCAGGTCGTGCGCCACCGAATCCGTGACCTCGCGCATGCCGCGCATCAATCGCTCGATGCGATCCAGCATGCGGTTGAGATTGGTCGCCAGAATGTCGAACTCGTCGCCCGTATTGCGCACCGGCACGCGCCGCGACAGATCGCCAGCCATGATCTCGCGGCTGGTGTCGTTGATCGAATCCAGCCGCGCGACCAGATTGCGGCTCATCACCGTTCCGCCGACGACACCCAGGAACAGCATCAGAAGCAGACTCCACGGAATCGTGGTGCTGAAGAGGCGCACCGTTTCGTGGCGTTCGTGGATGTCGCGCGCGACGAGAAGCTGGAAGCCGCCCGTCAGCGTCAAAACGCGCCCGCGCGCGCGGCGCAACGCCGAACCGTTGCCGACGCGGCGCTCATAGTTGAACTCCACGAAATTGCCCGGCTCGTACATCAGGAGCGGCCAGCCGTCGAGATTGCCCGCGATGGGCCGGTGCAGCAGATCGGTCAGAAGATAAAGGCCCGCCGTGCCGCGCACCGAGCGGCCCATGATGACGTTCGCGAGGCCGCCGAGGCCAAGCTGCTGGTAGCGCTCGGACAGACCGACGATCTCCGAATCGATCGTCTGGTCCGTCTGCGCGTCGAGTTCCCGCTTGGTATTCCAATAGGTGAACGCGACAAGCCCCGCGGCGGACACCGCGAAGATGGCGATGTAAATAAAGACGATCCGAAACGCGATCGTCCGGAAGAAGCTAGGCGCGCGCACGGATCATGTAACCGGCGCCGCGAACGGTATGCAGCAACGGCGCCTCAAATCCCTTGTCGATCTTCGCGCGCAGGCGCGAGATGTGCACGTCGATCACGTTGGTCTGCGGATCGAAGTGATACTCCCACACGCTTTCCAGCAGCATGGTGCGGGTCACGACCTGCCCGGCGTGGCGCATGAGATATTCCAGCAGCCGGAATTCGCGCGGCTGCAGGTCGATCGACACTTCGCCGCGCTTGGCCGCGCGCGTGAGCAGGTCCAGTTCCAGATCGCCGACCTGAAGGCGCGTCTTCACCGCGGCGGGATGGCGGCGGCGCATCAGCGCATCGAGCCGCGCGAGGAGTTCCGCGAAGGCATAGGGCTTGGTGAGATAGTCGTCGCCGCCGGCCTTCAGGCCCTTCACGCGATCATCGACTTCCGACAGCGCGCTCAGGAACAGGACGGGCGTGACGTTGCCGTGCTGGCGCAATTCCTCGACCAGCTTCAGCCCGTCCATCTTGGGCAGCATCCGATCGACAATCGCCACGTCATAGGGGCGCGACAGAGACAGAGACAAACCGATCTCGCCGTCTTCCGCATCGTCCACGACATGCCCGGCCTCCTTGAGGCCGTTCACGAGATAACGCTGCGCTTCGAGATCGTCTTCCACCACGAGAATTCGCATGCAAGGCTCCTGACTCATTTTGCCGAAGAGGGTCCGCGCCGGCGGCAGCAACGGGGGGATGGGGCCGCCACCACCGGCGCGGGGGGGCCGGACCACGCGAGCTTTCGTCCGCGCGGTCCGGTACGCTGTCCTTATGTGCCGAGCTTGATCGCCACGAAGCGCTGGCCGCCCTGCCCGTTGACGAGCACGAGCACCGTGTCGCGATGTGCGGCCTTCGCCGCGGCAACGCTGGCCTTCACGTCCTGCGGCGAACGCACCGGATGATTGGCGATCGACATCAACACGTCGCCCGGCTCCAGGCCCTTGTCGGCCGCGTCGCTGTTCGGATCGACCTTCGTCACGACAACGCCATTGACCTTGTTGTCCAGATTGAACGCGCGGCGCGTTTCCGGCGTCACCGCGGCAAGGCCAAGCCCCATCGCTTCGGCGGCCGCAGGAGGCTGATGCCCCTGATGCGGCATGTTGGAAGCGACCTGAGTATCCTTCCGCACGGCGATCTTTGCCGTGAGGTTTTTGGTCGTGCCGTTGCGCAAGACCGTGAACGTCGCATTGGCGCCGGCGGGGAGAGCCGCGACACGGCGGGTCAGATCGCGGGAATCCTCCACCGCCTTGCCGTTCACGGCGACGACGATGTCGCCCGCAACTATGCCTGCCTGCGCGGCCGGGCCGCCGGTGGTGACGCTGGCAACGATAGCGCCCTTCAGCCCTTTGTTGCCCAGGCTCGCCGCCATCTCCGGCGTCACGCTCTGGATTTCGACGCCGAGATAGCCGCGGCTGACATGGCCGTGCGCCTGCAACTGCGCGACGACATCGTGGATCGTCGACGCCGGGATGGCGAAGCCGATGCCGACGCTGCCGCCCGACGGCGAGAAGATCATCGAGTTCATGCCGATGACCTTGCCCTGGATGTTGAAGGTCGGGCCGCCCGAGTTGCCGCGATTGATCGGCGCGTCGATCTGGATGAAGTCGGTATAGGGACCGTTGCCGACGTCGCGGCCGATGGACGACACGATACCGGCCGTCACCGTGTTGCTCAGGCCGAAGGGATTGCCGACCGCGATCACCCAATCGCCGACGCGCACCTGACGGTCATCGCCGAATTCGACGGACGGCAGCGGCTTGTCGCTCTTCACCTTGAGCAGCGCGATGTCGGTCGCCGGATCGGTGCCGACGAGTTTCGCGTTGAACTCGCGCCCGTCCGGGAACTTCACGGTGATCTTCTTGCCGTCCTGGACGACGTGATTGTTCGTCACGATGTAACCGGCCTTGTTGATGACGAAGCCGGAGCCCATCGCGATGGCTTTTTGCGGCACGGCCTGACGGCCCGGGCCGCCGAACTGGTTGAAGAAGTCGCGGAAGGGTTCCGGGATCTGATTGGGATCGAATCCGGCCTGGGTCTTCACCTGCTCTTCGACCGTGATGGTGACGACCGCGGGGCTGACGCGCTCCACAAGATCGGCGAAGGAGAATGGCGCGCCGTTCTCGATCATGCGGGGCGTTGCCGGATGCGGCGCGACGGCGAGCGCGGGCGCTTGAGGTTTTTTCGGCGCTTGCTGTTGCTGCGCGTGCTGTTGCGGTTTGGCGGTGTGACCCGGCTGGGTCATGGCGAAAGCGCCAAGGCCGCCGACCACCAACGCACCGGCGATGCCGGCAGCGATCAGGCGGCCACGAAAGCCCTGAAACGGCTCGGTTATCTTGTTCATTCTACTCTCCGTACGAATTCGATTGCCCCTGGGGCCAGCGCCACGCTTCGACGTCCGAAGCCAGCCCTAAGCCCTCAAGCTTGCTGCTTTCTGTCAATTATATTAACTATGCGTAATATCAGCAATTTCTGATCCTGCGGGCCGTGCGGCAAATTCAGCGGCCGGCGGAATCCAGCCTTTTGCGCGCGCGGACAATCACCAGCGCCACCGCCGCTCCCCCCATCAGCAGAATCCCGAGAGGGCCAAACCAGAGCGCGTAGGTGTTGGGCTCCAGCGGCGGCTTCATCAGGATGAAATCGCCATAGCGCGCGACGAGATATTGTTCAACCTGCTCGTCGCTGTCGCCCGCCTTGATGCGGACACGGATCAGGTGCCGAAGATCGGCGGCAAGCGGTGCGTCCGATTCATCCAGCGATTGTCCCTGACAGACGACGCAACGAAGTTCCTTCTGCAACGCGACCGCGCGCGCTTCCAGTTTCGGATCGGCGAGCTTCTCGGAACCGGCGACGGCAAATGCGGAATTCGCCGATAGCAGGCAAAACAGCAGCGACAGCAGAACGCGCTTCATTCCGCCGCCGCCAATTGCGCCGACGGCACGGATCGCCGCCGCAAGCGGCTCCACAATCCCGCGCCGCCGCCCAGCGCCATGAAGATTCCGCCGAACCAGATGAACGGCGCCAGCGGGCTCACATAGGCGCGGATCACCCACGCGCCGTCGCGTGCATCGCCGAGCGCCAGATAGAGATCGGAGAAGCCGGTGGTGCGGATGGCCGTCACCGCCGTCGCCTGGCCTTCCACCGGATAAGCGCGCTTCTCCGGCGTCATGACGGCAATCGTCTTTCCGCCGGACAACACATCGACCGTGGCGTGCTGGGCGATATAGTTGGGCCCTTGCAGCATCTGCACGCCTTCGAGACGCAACGTGTAACCGGCGATCTGCATGGACTGACCGGGCTTGAGCAGCTCCAGCGCTTCGCTGCGCCAGAGCGTCGTGCCGGTGATGCCGAGCAGCGTAATGCCCAATCCCAGATGCGCGAGTGCCGAGGCATAGGCGCCGATGGGCAATGCGCGGATATCGCCACGCTTCAGAAGATCGATCACCGCCGCGGCGATGGTCCACAGGCCGAGCGCGAAGGCCAGCGCCGCCACCAGCGAACGCGGCGTCGCCACGGCGAAGACAATGACCGCCGCAACCAGCGCGACGCCCGCCGCCGGAAGAAGCGCGCGCAATGCCGCCCGTCCGTCGCCATTGCGCCAGCCGAGGCGCGGGCCGAAGGGCACCAGCAGGATCAGCACGACAAACAGCGGCGCGAAGGTGATCGCGAAATAGGGCGGGCCGACGGAAATCTTCTGGCCCGTCATGGCATCCAACAGAAGCGGATAGAGCGTGCCGATGAACACTGTCGCGGCGGCCGCCGAAAGCAGCACATTGTTCAGGAGCAGCATGCTTTCCTTGCTGACGATCCCGAAGGCCGCGCCGCTCTGCAATTGCGGCGCGCGCCATGCGAACAAGGCCAGCGCGCCGCCGATGGTGACGACCAACATCGCCAGGATATAGACGCCGCGCGTGGGATCGCTGGCGAAGGCATGCACCGACGACAACACGCCGGAGCGCACGAGGAACGTGCCGATCAGGCTGAGCGAGAAACCGAGGATCGCCAGCAGCAGGGTCCAGCTTCGGAACGCGCCGGTGCGCTCGGTGGCGAGCGCGGAATGCAACAGCGCGGTCGCGATCAGCCATGGCATCAGTGCCGCGTTCTCGACGGGGTCCCAGAACCAGAAGCCGCCCCAACCAAGGACGTAATAGGCCCACCAGCTTCCCAGCGTGATGCCGAGCGTGAGCGCGATCCATGCCAGCAGCATGAAGGGCCGCGCCGCGCGCGCCCAGGCGGCATCCGCTTCGCCGGTGATGAGCGCAGCAGCGGCATAGGAAAACGCCGCCGACAATCCGACATAGCCGATGTAGAGCATCGGCGGGTGCATCGCGAGGCCGGGGTCCTGCAACAGGGGATTGAGGCCTGCGCCCTCGAACGGCGGTGGATCGAGGCGCAGGAACGGATTGGACGTGAACAGGATGAACAGCAGGAACGCGCAGGCCAGCAATCCCTGCACGCCCAAGGCGGCGGAGGTCAGCCTTGCGCTGCCGCGTTGCGCGAACACCATGATCGCCGAATAGACCGCCAGCACGAAGACCCACAGCAGCATGGAGCCTTCGTGATTTCCCCACACGCCGGTGATCTTGTAGATCATCGGCTTGGCGGTGTGCGAATTCTGCGCGACGTCCAGCACGCTGAAATCCGACACGACGAACGCAT
>JAFECN010000070.1 GCA_018242145.1 Pseudomonadota bacterium | reverse complement strand
GGACACTGCGCTGAGCGAGGTGCAAGGCAAGCTTGCCCCGCAAACCGGCGCGCACGATCTCTGTTTCGTTTTCACCCGGCCGACGCTTGATCCATACTGGGCGCTGCACACGGTGACGCTGGTGCCGGAGCATTAGGGCATGTCGAATCTGAAGCTTGTCGCGCCGATGAAGGGCTGGGTCGCCCCGCTGGACGAGGTGCCCGATCCGGTGTTCGCCGAGCGCATCCTGGGCGACGGCGTGGCCATCGACCCAACCGACGCCACGGTGCATGCGCCTTGCGACGCGCAGGTGGTGTCCGTCGCGCGCCATGCGGTGACCTTGCGCGCGGCGAACGGCGCGGAGATTCTCATTCACGTCGGGCTGGAGACGGTGGCGTTGCACGGGCAGGGCTTCATCACCCATGTGCGCGAGGGCAGCACCGTTCACACCGGCGATCCGCTGATCACCTTCGATCTGGATTTTCTGGCGGGCAAGGCCAAGAGCCTGATCTCGCCGGTCGTCGTCACCAATGGCGAGGCGTTCGCCATCGTTCGCCGCAGCAGCGACCGCGAAACGGGGCTTGGCGAATTCCTCATGGAATTGCAGCCGCGCGCCGAAAAGGCCGAAGCAAGGGGAGAAGGCGGCGAGGTTTCGCGGCAGATCGTCGTTCGCCTCGCGCATGGCATCCACGCCCGCCCGGCTGCCGTCGTTTCGGATGCGGCCCGGAAATTCGCCTCCGATATCGAATTTTCCGCGCATGACCGGCGCGTGAATGCCAAAAGCATCGTCGCGCTGATGTCGCTTGCAATCCGCAAGGACGAGCGCGTCACCATTCTGGCGCGCGGCGCCGACGCGCAAGCGGCTGCGAACACGCTGGCGGATCTGATCGAAAACGGCATTGCCGAGGCGCCGGAAGCTACACCTCAGCCGGTTTTCGCCGCGCCGGCCGCCCCGTTGCCACCGAACACCTTGCGCGGCGTCAGCGGCGCGCCCGGACTAGCTATCGGCCGCGCCGTCCACCTCAAGGCCGCAAGCTTCGACGTGGAAGAGACCGGCGAAGGTATTGCACGGGAAACACTGCTGCTGAACGGTGCGTTGGCGATGGTGCGGCACAATCTGGAAACGCTGGCGGCCTCGGGCAATCGCCAGCAGCGCGAGATCATGGCCGCGCATATCGCATTGCTGGACGATCCGGAATTGACGCGCGCCGCGCGCGACGCCATCGAAACCGGCAAGAGCGCCGCCTTTGCCTGGCGCAAAGCCATCCGCGCGCATGCCGAAGCCTTCCGGATGATCGACGACGCACGGATGCGCGAGCGCGTGGGCGATCTCGTCGATCTGGAGCGGCAGGTGATGGCGGCGCTGAACGGCGAGGCCGGTCTGACGGCGAAAGACATTCCCGCGGACGCCATCCTGATCGCCGACGAGCTTCTGCCGTCCGAACTCGCTGGCATCGGAACGATCGCCGGTTTCTGCACCGCGCAGGGGGGGCCGACATCGCATGTCGCCATCCTCGCGGCGGGCATGGGCGTGCCCGCGCTGGTCAGCACCGCGGGTGTTCTGGACGTCGCGGAGGGCACAACCCTGTTCCTCGATGCCGATTCCTGCTTGCTGCATATCGATCCCGATGCCGCGATGCTCGAACAGGCGCGCGGCAAGATCGCAGCGCGCGCGAAACACGAGGCGGCAGCGCGCGCCCATGCCCTGGAAGACTGCCGCACCGCGGACGGCACGCGCATCGAGATATTCGCCAATCTCGGCGCCGGTGCGGACGAGGCGCGCGCGGCGGTTGCCGCGGGCGCGGAAGGCTGCGGCCTGCTGCGCACGGAATTTCTCTTTCTCGACCGCGAAACGCCGCCATCCGAAGACGAGCAGGCGGAAACCTATCAGGCCATCGCCGATGCGCTGGACCGGCGGCCCTTCAAGATCCGCACCTTCGATATCGGCGGCGACAAGCCGGTGCCCTACCTGCCGCTGCCGCCGGAGGAAAATCCCGCGCTCGGCCTGCGCGGCGTGCGCGCGGGGTTATGGCGCAGCGATCTTCTGAAGATGCAGCTTGCCGCCATCCTGCGCGTGACCGCGCCGGTGCGCATCATGCTGCCGATGATCGCCTCCGCCGCCGAGCTGCGCGCCGTGCGCGCCATGCTGGACGAATTGCGCAAGGAACGCGGCATCGCCGCGCAGCCGAAGCTCGGCATCATGGTGGAGACTCCCGCCTCCGCCGTGCTCGCCGCGCAGCTTGCGCGCGAAGCGGATTTCTTCTCGATCGGCACCAACGATCTCACCCAATACGCGCTGGCGATGGACCGCACCAACGCCCAGCTTGCGCCGCAGGTGGATGCGTTCCATCCCGCCGTGCTCTCGCTGATCGCGCAAGCGGCGCAAGGCGGCGTGGCGCAGAACCGGTCCGTCGGCGTGTGCGGTGGCCTTGCGGGCGATCCGCTGGCGGCGGCATTGCTCATCGGTCTGGGCGTGCGCGAACTCTCCATGCCCGCCGCGTCCATCGCACGGGTGAAGGACGCGGTGCGCGGCATCACGCTGACCGCCGCACGCAAAGCGGCGCAGGACGCGTTGCAGCAGGACAGCGCCGAAGCGGTGCGCGCCATCGCCGCTCCATATCTGCCAAGCGCCTCGTGAGGAGGGCCGCATGAATATCGCCGAGAAACTCCAGCCGCTGGGCCGCGCGCTCATGCTGCCCATCGCGGTCTTGCCCGTCGCCGCCATCCTGCTGCGTCTCGGCCAGCCCGACATCTGGGATGCGCTGCATGCGGGCGCGGCGGTGCACAGCCTGCTGCCGTTCATCGCCGCGGCGGGCAACGCGATCTTCAACAATCTCGGTTTGCTCTTCGCCATCGGCGTGGCCGTGGGCCTTGCGCGCGAGAACCACGGCGCCGCCGGATTGGCGGGCGTCGTCTGCTTCCTTGTCATCACCGAAGGCGCGAAGGCGTTGATCGGCGTTCCGGCGTCCGCGCTGGCCGCTGTTCCGGCGAGCGCGCAAGGTTTGGCGTCCGACGCTTACAAGGCCGCCGCCATCGCGAAGGTGAGTGTGCCGGTGGGCATCATCTCCGGGCTCGTTTCGGGTTGGCTCTACAACCGCTATAGCAACATCCGGCTGCCGGATTATCTGGCCTTCTTCGGCGGCCGCCGCTTCGTGCCCATCGCCAGCGGCGCGGCGGGTGTCGTCATCGCTGCCGCGCTGGGCTTCGGCTATCAGGCGATCTCCAACGGCATGGATACGCTCAGCGCCGCCGTAGTGGGCGCGGGCGATTGGGGCCTCTTTATATATGGCGTGCTGAACCGGCTGCTGATCGTCACCGGGCTGCACCACATCATCAACAATCTCGCCTGGTTCATCGTTGGCGACTATCACGGCACCACCGGCGATCTGCACCGCTTCTTCGCGGGCGATCCCACGGCCGGAAAATTCATGAGCGGGTTCTTCCCGGTGATGATGTTCGGTCTGCCCGCCGCGTGCCTTGCCATGTATCACGCCGCCCTGCCGGAGCGGCGCAAGGAGGTCGGCGGCCTGCTGTTGTCGATGGCGCTTACCGCCTTCCTCACCGGCGTGACCGAGCCCATCGAGTTCAGCTTCATGTTCCTGGCGCCGGTGCTCTACGCGATCCATGCGATCCTCACCGGCACCGCAATGGCGCTGATGGACATTCTCGGCATCCGTCTGGGCTTCGGATTCTCTGCGGGCCTGTTCGATTATCTGATCAATTTCGGCAAGGCGACGCGGCCGCTCTGGCTTCTGCCCATCGGCGCGGTTTACTTCGCGCTCTATTATGGCCTGTTCCTCTTCGCCATCCGCGCCTTCAACCTGAAAACGCCGGGCCGCGAAGATCCGAGTGACGCCGTCAGCGATGCCGTTGCCGCCGAGACCTCGCGCGGCCACGCCTATATCGAAGCGCTCGGCGGTGCGGACAATCTTGTGAGTGTGGACGCCTGCACCACGCGCCTGCGCCTTATCCTCGCCGATGGCAGCGCGGTGGACGAACGTGCGCTGAAGGCGTTGGGCGCACGCGGCATCGTGCGCCCCTCGGCCAATGCCCTGCAGGTGGTTCTCGGTCCGGTGGCCGATCAGGTCGCGGGCGAAATCCGCGCCGCGCAACCGACCGCGCCGCGTGGCCGCGCCAAGCCGGTTGCAGCGCGCGAAGCCACAGCGCCGACGAAGGCAAAGGACGTTGCCGCGCCAACGGTCACGGATACACATGCGCTGCTGTTGGCGCTGGGTGGCCCATCGAATGTGTTGAAGGTGGAGACCTGCTCCAGCCGCTTGCGCGTGTCGGTCGTGAAAGGCGAGGGCATCGACGAAGGCCGGTTGCGCGCACTGGGCGTGCGCGGCGTCGTCTCGCCCAAGCCGGACAGCATTCATCTTGTCATCGGCCCATCGGCGGAAGCGGTGGCCTCGCAACTCGATCGCGAACGCAAGAAAGCTCAGGTCTGAGCGAGCGCGTCGCGCAGCGGTGTCAGATGCTTCTCGTAATTCCGCCAGCGGCCAATGGCGCTGGTGAACAAAGGCTGGCGCACCTGCGTCTGGCTGTGCGTCCGCACGGCGCGATCATTTTTATGGAATGCAAGGAAGCGCTCGCTCCACGCCAGCCCGCAGAAATCCACGATGCGGCGCACTTGGTTCTCGAAATCATTGACGAGCGTTTCGTATTGCACCTCCAGCATCGCGCCGTCCGGCAGCACATCGCGCCAATGCGCCATCAGGGAGTCGTACAGGCGGTAATAGCGGCCAAGCTCGCCAAGGTCGTAGGCGTAGTTCAGGCCGTTGAGGAACAGCTTGGAATAACAGGAAAAGCAGGTGTCCATCGGATCGCGGCGGACGTGGATGATCTTCGCATTCGGCAGCGCAAGCCGGATCAGGCCGATGTGCTGGAAGTTGCCGGGAAACTTGTCGATCACATGCCGGGTGCCGCGCGGCAGTTTTCCCAACCGGCGCAGATAGTCCCTTCCAAAATGAGCCGCGGCGGATGGTGCAAACCCGTTCGGATAGTCGCGTTCCGCAAACCCTTCCGCGATCAGGTCCTGGATATGCGGAAGCTCCCCGGCCCCGAGCACGCAAGGATCGCTCGCCAAGATCTGCTCGACCAGCGTTGTGCCGGAGCGCGGCATGCCGACGACGAAGATGGGAACCGCCGAAGGCTCGGCATCGGCCCGTGGCCGGTCCACCGGGAAGGCCGCTTTCACCTCGGCAAAGAATTGCGCGGCAATGCTTTCATCATGCGCGATGCTTGCGCGGCGCAGAGAATTGCCTTTCTCCAGATGCGCGAAGGCGTCGTCGTAACGGGTGATGTCGTCATAGGCTTTCGCCAGCGCGAAATGCAGCTCGACCTTCTCGTCATCCGGCAGGCTCCGCGCGTCGCGCGCCAGCGTTTCCAGCGCGGTCAATCGTGGATCGCCAGCGACGAACCTCGCCAGTTCCGCCAGTGCGCGATGATAGGTGGCGCGCTTGGGCGCCAGCGCAATCGCCCGCTCCAGCTCCGCGCGCGCCGTGGCGGCGTCGCCAAGCTGGGCTGCCGCGCTTGCCAGCCCGAAATGCGCGACGGCATTGTCTGGCGTGCGCGCG
>JAFECN010000006.1 GCA_018242145.1 Pseudomonadota bacterium | reverse complement strand
CGTGGCGATGAACGGCACGCCGAGATTGAGGCTGGCCTGCGTGGAGCGGGCGATGGCTTCCGCCTGCCCGCGCTCTTCGCCGCCGACGCCCGGATAGGCGCCCTGCGTGTCGGCAAAGGAAATCACCGGCAGGCCGAAACGGTCCGCCATGTCGAAAATGCGCTGCGCCTTGCGATAGCCTTCGGGCATCGCCATGCCGAAATTGTGCTTAAGGCGGCTCTTGGTGTCGTTGCCCTTCTCATGGCCCATCACGGCGACGGCACGGCCGCGGAAGCGGCCGAGGCCGGCCATCAGCGCCTGGTCCTCGCCAAACACGCGGTCGCCGGCCAGCGGCGTGAACTCGTCGATCAGGTGCGAGACGTAATCTGAGAAATGCGGCCGCGCGGGATGGCGCGCCACCAGCGTCTTCTGCCAGGGCGTCAGCTTGGAATAGGTCTCGTCGATCAGCGCCGAGGCCTTGGCCTGCAAGCGCGAGACATCCTCCTCGATATCCATCGACGGGTCGGATTCCGCCAACTTCCGAAGCTCGACGATCTTGCCTTCGAGTTCGGCGATGGGCCGCTCAAAATCCAGATATGCGTGCATTGTCATTTGCTTGGCGTCCGAAGGGGCCGGACCCATAGGCTGCGGATGGATAAGTGGCAAGCGCCTCCAGCCCTGTCAACAAAACCGCCCCTGTCACAGATTGCGGGGCCGGGCCGTCTTAACGGCATGGAGAACGGTTGAATCATGATTTCACGGGCAGTTTTGGGCCTTTTGGGCCTGTTTCACCTGATTAACGGTCTTTGGATGCTTCTGGCTCCGGCGAGCTGGTACGCCGCGGTTCCGGGCGTGACGCTGGAGGGGCCGTTCAATCATCACTTCATCGGCGACATCGGCCTGGCATTCATCGCCAGCGGCGTCGGCATGATGGTTGGTTTCCGCATGGGCAAAACCGCCGCGACGCTCGCGCTCGCAGGCGCCACATGGCCCACGCTGCACGCCTGCTTTCATGTGTGGGAATGGCTCACCGGCGGCCTGCCGTCCGACATGTACATCCTCGTTTCCACCGGCATCGGCGTGATCGTCGTCAGCTTTCTGGGGTTCGCGCTCGCCTGGATGCGGGCAAAACAGGAAAGAGTCGTGTGATGCTCAAATGGCTTCTGCACCGGTACACGCGCGGCTTCGCCAGCCGCTACAATTACGATGCAACCTACATGCACGAGATGCTCGACGCTTCAACATCCGCCTTCCTGCGCTTCGGCATCATGCAAAGCGCCGGCGGAAACTGGCGTGGCGATGCGCCGCCGAAAGCGTGGTTTGCATCGGGCATTGCTGGCGCGCTGTTCGAGGATTGCGGCCCCTGCGTGCAGATCGCATCCGACATCGCGATGGAACAAGGCATGCCCGGCGAGATCATCAAGGCGCTTCTCTCCGGCGCGCCGACAGACGCGGACGCCCAACTCGGCTTCGATTACGGCCGCGCGCTGCTGGGCCACGCGGACAATCTGGATGATTTGCGGCAGATCATCGAAAACAAATGGGGCAAGACCGCGCTTCTCGCGCTAAGCTTGCGCGCGATGACGGCGCGAAACTTCCCGGTTCTGAAACGCGCAATGGGCCATGCGAAAACCTGCCAGCGCGTGCGCATCGGCAATGCCGATGTCGCCGTCAACCCGACACTGAAAGCCGCATGATCGACACCACAACATTCGAGACGCATCGCGCGCATCTGCGCAACATCGCCTACCGGATGCTGGGCGAGATGGCGGCGGCGGAAGACGTGGTGCAGGAAGCGTGGCTGCGCTGGCGGCGCACGGATGGCGAGGATATCCGCGATCCACGCGCATGGCTTTCCGCCGCTACCGTGCGCCTGTCGCTCGACGCGCTGCGCAAGGTGCGCGCGCGGCGCGAGAGTTATGTCGGCCCGTGGTTGCCCGAACCGCTATTGCCGGACGACACACGCGCCTTCGCCGCCGATGCGCCCGCGGCCCGCGCGGAACTGGCGTCCGATCTGTCGCTCGCCCTGCTCCATGTTCTGGAACGTCTGGCGCCGGAAGAACGCGCGGCGCTGATCCTGCACGATGCCTTCGATTGCGATTACGCCGAAATCGCCGCGATGCTGGACAAGAACGAAACCGCCTGCCGCAAGCTCGTCAGCCGCGCGCGCGAGCGGGTGAAGGCGGATCGCCCGCGCTTCACAGCCTCGAAGGAAGCCCATCGCGACTTACTGATGCGCTTCGCACAGGCCAGCAGTTCTTCCGACCCGCAAGAGATGATGGCGCTGCTCGCGCCCGACGCCATCGCCTACACCGACGGCGGCGGCCGCGCGGCGGCGGCGCTCAATCCGATCTACGGCCCGGACAAGATCGCGCGGTTCATCACCGGGCTCGGCCGGAAGTTCTACGCCAATGTGGCGCTGGACTCGTCCATGACCGAGATCAATGGCCAGCCCGCGCTCGTCATCCGCGATGGCAAGGAATTGCTCGGCGTCTTCACCATCGAAACCGACGGCGAGAAGATCACCACGCTCTACGGCCTGCGCAATCCGGACAAGCTCGCCCGCTTTATGCGCGCATTTGAAGTTTCGTAATCCCCTCCCCCTTGTGGGGAGGTCGAAAAAGCGAAGCTTTTTCGGGTGGGGGCGGAGCGAGACGATACCCCCACCCGAAAAATTCTTCGCTGCGCTGCGAATTTTATCGGCCTCCCCACAAGGGGGAGGCGATTTATGCGGTGCGCGCCTGAATCATCTTCATCTGCTGCACGATGACCTGGGCCTGGCGGATGGAGGCGGCGTCGATCAGGACGCCGTTGAGCGATACGGCCCCCAGCCCCTTCTCATGCGAGTCCTTCATCGCGGCGAGGATGGCTTCGGCGCGTTTCACTTCCTTTTCCGGCGGCGTGAAGATTTCGTTGGCAAGCGCCACCTGGCTGGGATGGATCGCCCATTTGCCCTCGCAGCCCAGAATGGCCGTGCGGTTGGCCTGCACGCGGAAGCCGTCGGCATCCGAATAATCGCCGAACGGGCCGTCGATCGGCACGATGCCGTGCGCGCGCGCCGCCTGGCACATGCGGAACAGCGGGAAGTGCCACAGATCGTTCCAGTGCCGCTCACGCGCGCGGTCCGGCGCGGTGTCGGTCAGCATCACATAGTCGGCATTGCCGCCACCGATATTCGTCGTGCGCATGCCTTGCGAGGCCGCATAATCCGCTGCGCCGAAATGCAGCGTCTCCAGCCGCTTCGAAGCGCGGCAGATTTCGTCGATGTTGCCCAGCCCCATCGCGCTTTCGATGATGACTTCCAAGCCGATCTGCTTCTTGCGGCCCGCGAAGCTGGAGGCCTGCGTAATGAGCATGTCGATGGCGTAGAGATCGGCGCCGGTGCCGACCTTGGGCACCATGATCGCATCCAGCCGCTCGCCACCTTTCTCCACCAGCGCGATCACGTCGCGGTAGCAGAAATTCGTGTCGAGGCCGTTGATGCGAACGGTGACGAGCTTGTTGCCCCAGTTCACGTCGTTGAGCGCCGCCACGATGTTGTCGCGCGCCTTGTCCTTGTCGCCGGGGGCCACCGCGTCTTCGAGGTCGAGGCACACCACATCGGCGGGACCGGCGGCGGCCTTTTCGAAGAACTTGGTCTGCGATCCCGGCACGAACAGCTTGGAGCGGTAAAGCCGCGGCGGCGTGCGGCGTTCGATAGGCGTGAAGCTCACGATGGTTCCCCAATGCTTTTCTGCGTTCGTTTTAGCGTGGCCTGCGCGGGAGAGCCACGGACTTTTGGTCACGCAGAGACGCAGAGCCGCAGAGCCGCAGAGCCGCAGAGTTTATTCCAAACTCCATCCACCGTCATGGCCGGGCTTGTCCCGGCCACCCATACGCGCCGTCTCACAGGGAGATCATGGGTCCCCGGGACAAGCCCGGGGATGACGAAATGTAGAGAGCGCGCGCGAAACTCCGCGTCTCTGCGGCTCTGCGTGATTACTTTTTCCTGCGCGCCAGCGGGTGCGCCTGCTGCACGGTTTGTTTCAACCGATCCCCGGCAACATGGGTGTAGATTTGCGTCGTCGCGATGTCGGCGTGGCCCAGCATCGTCTGCACGCTGCGCAGATCCGCGCCGCCTTCGACCAGATGCGTGGCAAAGGCATGGCGCAGCACATGGGGCGAGAGCTTGTCGGGATCGACGCCCGCTTTCGCCGCCAGTTCCTTCAGCATCTGATGGCAGCGCCGCCGCGTGATGTGGCCGCTGGCGGCGCGCGAGGCGAAGAGAAAGCGGCTGGTGCCGTCGGTGAATTTCTCGCGCACCTTCAGATAATCGGCGATGGCCGCGCGCGCCGAGGCGCTCAGCGGCGCCATGCGCTCCTTGTTGCCCTTGCCGCGCACATAGAGGAAGCCCTGCCGCCCCGTGACGGCGGCCAGCGGCAATGTCACAAGCTCGGACACGCGCAGCCCCGACGCATATAGTATTTCCACCATGCAGAGCAGCCGCATCGCCTCTTCGCCGCGCTTTTCCTTTTGGGTGTCGGCGCGCGCGGTTTCGATCAGCGTTTCGACATCGCGCTCGGAGAGAATCTTCGGCAGCACGCGGCCGCGCTTGGGCGCTTCGATGGCGTTGGTGGGATCGTCGCCGCGGATGCCTTCGGCATAAAGAAAAGCATAAAACTGGCGTAGCGCGGAAAGCTTGCGGGCTTGCGAGGACGGCGCCAGCCCGGCGGCGGACAGCGCGCCCAGATAGGTCTTCACGGCGGCTGGATCGGCATTGCGGATCGCGCCGCCCCGGCCCGCCACGCTCGCGGCAAAGCCCGAGAGGTCGCGGGCATAGGCAGACAGCGTGTTGCGGCTGGCGCCGCGCTCGGCGCCCATCATGTCGAGAAAGCTCTCGATGAGGGCGGCGCTGTCAGCCGGGGAGACGGTCGTTCGGGACGGCTTGTTCAATCTGCTGCTGCTTCGGTGGTTGATTGCTGACAATATAACCACCGATGAGCACGCCGAAAACGACCACCACCACAAGTCCCGCGATGATTCGGGCTGTCCAGTTGGTTTCGCGCATATGCGGCCTCCTTTTCGCCCCCTCGATCCTTTTGTGCGAAAATGGCGCGGACGGTTCAAGTGTTGTATTCGACATAATATGAGCGGGCTGAAGCGCACGGTGGCGTTGGTGGGCATGATGGGCGCGGGGAAAAGCTCCGTGGGCCGCCGCCTGGCCGCGCGGCTGGGCGTAGAGTTCCGCGACGCCGATGCCGAGATCGAACAGGCCGCCGGCTGCACCATCAACGAAATCTTCTCCCGCTATGGCGAACCGGCCTTCCGCGACGGCGAGCGCAAGGTGATCGCCCGCCTCCTCACCCTGCCCCCGCATGTGCTGGCGACCGGCGGCGGTGCCTTCGCGGACGACGAGACGCGCGAACGGATCAAGACGGATGCGGCCTCGGTGTGGATCAGGGTTCCGCTGGACGTGCTGATCGCCCGCGTCGGGCGCCGCGACACGCGCCCCATGCTCAAGGACGGCGACCCGGCGGAAATCATGACGCGGCTGCTGCAGGCGCGCGAGCCGTTCTATGCGCAGGCCGATCTCACGGTGAACAGCGAGGACGGCCCGCATACGCTGGCGGTGGACCGCATTGTCGAAATGCTCCGGGATCGCGCCTTGCTGGAGGCGGCATGAGCGAGACGATCCGCGTCGGCCTCGGCGACCGCAGCTACGACATCCATGTCGGTGCAGGCTTGCTTGCGCGTTCCAGTGAATTGTTGTCGCCCTTCGCGCGCGGCACGGTGCCGGTGGTGACGGACAGCCACGTCGCGAAACTGCATCTCGATCCGTTGGTCGCATCGCTGACACAGGCAGGCATAAAGCCCCTCCCCATCGTGCTTGCGCCCGGCGAAGGCACGAAGAGTTTTGCGGGACTGGAACGGCTTACCACCGAATTGCTGCGCGCGAATGTGGATCGCGGCGGATTGATCGTGGCGCTGGGCGGCGGGGTGATCGGCGATCTCGTCGGTTTCGCGGCGGGCGTGCTGAAGCGCGGCGTGGATTTCGCGCAGATACCCACCACGCTGCTGTCGCAGGTGGATTCCTCCGTCGGCGGCAAGACGGCGATCAATGTGCCGGAAGGCAAGAACCTCGTCGGCATGTTCCACCAGCCGCGCATCGTCATCGCGGACATCGCCACGCTGAAGACGCTGCCCCGGCGCGAATTGCTCGCAGGCTATGCGGAGGTGGTGAAATACGGCGCGCTGGGCGACGCGGAGTTCTTCGACTGGCTGGAAGCGAACGGGGCGAAAGCGTTGGCGGGCGATGCCGCCGCACTCACCCGCATCGTCGCCCATTCCTGCCGAATGAAGGCGGACATTGTGGCGCGCGACGAGCGCGAAACGGGCGAGCGGGCGCTGCTCAATCTCGGTCATACGTTTGGGCATGCGCTGGAAGCGGCGACGGGGTTTTCGGATCGTCTGCTGCATGGCGAAGGCGTCGCCATCGGCACGGTGCTGGCGCTGAATCTCTCCGCGAAACTCGGCCTTTCGCCGCAGACCGACGCCACACGCTTCGCAAAGCATCTAAAGGCCGTCGGCCTGCCCGCCGCCATTGCCGACATTCCGGGCCCGCGGCCGGAGGCCGACACGCTGATCGCCGCCATGGCGCACGACAAGAAGGTGAAGGACGGCAAGCTCACCTTCGTTCTGGCCAAAGGGCTCGGCCACGCTTTCACCTCGCGCGACGTCCCGCTCGACGCCGTGCGGTCTGTTCTTTCCGCCTGATCGGGGATCGTCATGGGTACCGCCTTAGCCGCCGCCATTGGGGTCATCATCCTGTTGCTGGTCGTGTCCGGGTTCTTCTCCGGCTCCGAAACCGCGCTCACCGCCGTATCGCGCGGGCGCATGCACCAGTTGGAGAAGGAAGGCTCGAAATCGGCGCGAGACGTGAATTATCTCATCAACGACCGCGAGCGGGTGATCGGCGCCATCCTTCTGGCCAACACCTTTCTCAACATCCTGGCATCGTCTTTCGCGACATCGGTTCTCGAAGACCATTTCGGCGAACAGGCCGTCGCCATCGCCACCGCCGTGATGACGGTGCTGATCCTGATGCTGGCCGAGGTTCTGCCCAAGACCCTCGCCATCGCGCGTACCGACCGTTTCGCGCTCACCGTGGCGCGGCCGATGCGGCTCATCGTCGGCGTGCTGGCGCCGATCGTCGGCGCGGTGCAATGGATCGTCTGGCGCACGCTGCGCCTTGTCGGAATCCGGCAGGAGGATTCCGGCGAACTGGTCGATTCCCATGAGGAGATCCGCGGCACGGTGAACCTGCATCATCAGGAAGGCGCCGTGGACCGTGAGCATCGCGACATGATCACGGGCATCCTCGACCTGCGCGAATTGCAGATCGCCGAAGTGATGGTTCACCGCCGCAGCATGGTGGCGGTGGATGCGGATTTGCCCCCGGCCGAATTGTTCGAGGCGGTGATCGCAGCCGATCACATGCGCGTGCCGGTCTATCGCGGCTCACCCGACAATATCATCGGCGTGTTGCGGGCCTCCGATGTCGCCCGCGAATATGCCCGCAACCGCGGATCGTTCGACGATTTCAACATCCTCTCGCTCATGCACGAGCCATGGTTCGTGCCCGAGACCCTGACGCTGGAAGAACAGTTGCATGCCTTCCGCAGCCATCGCTCGCATTTCGCGCTGGTGGTGGACGAATATGGCGCGTTGCAGGGCATCGTCACGCGCGAGGATATCCTCGACGAGGTGCTGGGCGACATCCCCGACGAAGGCGAAGCGGGAACCCGCGGCAAAATCCGCAAGCAGAAGGACGGTTCCTATATCGTGGAGGGCACGGTCTCCATCCGCGACCTGAACCGCGAACTGGACTGGAACCTGCCGGACGAAGACGCCACGACCATTGCGGGCCTCGTCATCCACGAAGCGCGCACGATCCCGGAAGCCAAGCAGCGCTTCGCCTTCTTCGGCTACACGTTCGAAATCCTGCGCCGCCAGCGCAATCAGATCACCGCGCTGCGCATCACGCCGCCTAGTGTTCCTGCCATACCTCCGCCGGCGTGAGCGTGGTCACCGAGAGCGCATGCACGCGGCCTTTCAACTCGTCGGCCAGCGCGGCATAGACACGGCGCTGACGCTCCACGCGCGACACCCCGTCGAAAGAGTCCGAAACGATCCGCACGTTGAAATGCGTCTCGCCGCC
Source organism: Pseudomonadota bacterium (assembly GCA_018242145.1). GTDB lineage: Bacteria > Pseudomonadota > Alphaproteobacteria > Micropepsales > Micropepsaceae > Rhizomicrobium. The sequence continues at coordinate 3,036 of JAFECN010000006.1, read as the reverse complement.
GGGGCGGCTTCCCGCGTGACCCGCATGGCGCGCGCTCTCGTCCACGACCTCAAGCTCTTTCGGGGCGAAGGCGGCGGTTAACTTTTCGCGCATGGTGTCGGCGACGCTCATAATCCAGTTCCGACATGCGGCCGCAGCACTGTCAAGCGATACGTTTTCTTGTTTTTTCACGAACCGATCCCATAATTGCTCCATGGAAACCCAACGCGGCAAACCGCGCTTCAAGCGCGACATGCGCATCAAGCCCGATGCCGTCCCGAAGACGGTGACGGGCCGAAAGTGCGACCGCGCGGGTTGCCCCGGCGAAGGCGCGCACCGGGTTCCCAAGTCGCGTCACCAGCTCAACGAGCATATCTGGCTCTGCCTCGAACACGCGCGCGAGCACAACGAGCACTGGGACTATTTCGCGGGCATGAGCGAGCGGGAGATCGAGCGATTCCGCATCGACGCGATCACCGGCCACCGCCCGACCTGGCAGCTCGGCAAACGCTCGGCCAATATGCGCGACGGTCATAACAGGGAATCGCGGATCGACCCGTTCGGCGTGTTTTCTGACGTAGCGGAACGGCCCAAGGCGCGCCCGCCGGAACGCAAGCTGACGCGGTTGCAGCTTGTCGCCCTGGAGACGATGAACCTGGAGCCATCCGCCACCTTGCAGGAGATAAAGACGCGGTATAAGGAACTCGTAAAGCGGTTTCATCCCGACGCGAACGGTGGCGATCGGGGCGCCGAGGAGCGTCTGAAACAGGTTATCAAGGCTTATGGCGTGCTGCGCGCGTCGGGGCTGACCTAGCGAGGGCGTCAGCGCCCCTTCCTCAAATCACGCGGCGGTCTTTCCGCCCGAGGCATAGCTGGATCGTTGAACATCATGGATACGCAGCCACAGGGACTCGATCCCGCATTCATGCCCGACACCACGGCGGACACGAAGAAGCTTTTCGGCTTCGACGTGAAGATGAAGGTGCCCGCCTTCTCGCGCCGCTCCGAATATGTGCCGGACGAAGACCCGGCCTATCGCTTCGACCGCGAAACCACGCTCGCCATTCTGGCGGGCTTCGCGTTCAACCGCCGCGTGATGATCCAGGGTTATCACGGCACCGGCAAGTCCACGCATATCGAACAGGTGGCCTCGCGCCTCAACTGGCCGGTGGTGCGCATCAACCTCGACAGCCACATCAGCCGTATCGATCTCATCGGCAAGGACGCCATCGTCCTGAAAGACGGCAAGCAGGTCACCGAGTTCCGCGAAGGCCTGCTGCCGTGGTGCCTGCAGCATCCGGTGGCACTGACCTTCGACGAATACGACGCCGGCCGGCCGGACGTGATGTTCGTCATCCAGCGCGTGCTGGAAGTGCAAGGAAAGCTGACGCTGCTCGACCAGAACAAGGTGATCCGCCCGCATCCGGCCTTCCGCCTGTTCGCGACCACGAACACCATCGGCCTCGGCGACACGACCGGCCTCTATCACGGCACGCAGCAGATCAACCAGGGCCAGATGGACCGCTGGTCGATCGTCACCACGCTGAACTACCTGCCGCACGACAACGAGGTGGACATCGTCATCGCGAAGGCCCCGTCGTACAACACCGCCGAAGGCAAGAAGAAGATTTCCGCGATGGTTCGCGTCGCCGACATGACGCGCAACGCCTTCATCAACGGCGATCTCTCCACCGTGATGAGCCCGCGCACGGTCATCACCTGGGCCGAGAACGCCGAGATTTTCGGCGACGTCGGCTTCGCCTTCCGCCTCACCTTCCTCAACAAGTGCGACGAGCTTGAGCGCGCCAGCGTGGCCGAGTTCTACCAGCGCGCGTTTGGTGAAGAGCTTCCTGAAAGCGCGGCCAAGGTGCTGGTGGCGTGAACGCTGGGGCGTTTTCTTCCTTGTCATGGCCCGCGAATGCGGGCCACCCAGTTGATGCCTTCACAACTGTCAAAAGACGTTCGCAGATAGAATCTTCGGGTCTTGAGAAGACGTCACCTGGGTGGCCCGCACTCCGGCGGGCCATGACAGATTTTGGTATTGGTGCGATCCGGTGAAACCCGAAAATCCCTCCGAGCCCTTCAAGCGCGCGGTCACGACGTCCGTGCGCGCGCTGGCGGGCGAGCCGGAGATGGAAGTCAATTTCTCCGCCGAGCCGCCGAGCCTGAAAGGCCTGAAGGCGCGCTTGCCGCTGCCCACGCGCAATCTTTCGCCGAACGAGATCGCGGTCGTGCGCGGTCAGGGCGATGCCTACGCGCTGCGCCGCGCCTATCACGAAGAGAAGGTCCACGATCAGTTCCGCCCGCCGACGGCCGACGCCGCCGCGATCTTCGAGGCCGCCGAACAGGCGCGTGTCGAAGCCATCGGCGCGAACGCCATGAAAGGGGTTTCAGAGAACCTCACGGCCAATCTCGACTCCCGGCTGACCGCGCGCGGCATCGCCAAGGTGCGCGAGCGGGCCGACGTGCCGCTGGCCGATGCCGTGGGCCTGATCGTGCGCGAAAAGCTCACCGGGCTGCCGACGCCCGAAAACGCCAGAAAGGCGGTCGAGTTGTGGCGCCCCTGGATCGAGGAACGCGCGGGCAAGGATCTCGCCCGGCTCGAAGATTCGATGCGCGATCAAACTGCCTTTGCCCGGCTCACCCGCACGATTCTGCACGATCTGGAACTGGGCGACGATCTTGCCGAGGATTCCGAAGCCGACGGCGAAAGCGAAAACGCCGAAGCCTCGCCGGAGTCGCAGGAAGGCGGCGAAAGCGACGAGCAGACCGCGCAGGAATCCTCCGAAGCCGAAATGGCCGAGGGCGAAAGCGAGGACGGCGAGGAAGTCTCCGCCGAGATGACCTCTGAGCAGATGGCCGAGGCCAGCGAGCAGGAATCCGACGAGGGCATGAAGCCCTGGCGCCCGGAACAGGCGTTCAGCCAGTCCGACCAGTGGGGCTATAAGGTTTATACGCAGCAGTTCGATGAGACCGTCCACGCCACCGAGTTGTGCGACGCCGACGAATTGACGCGGCTGCGCAATTTCCTCGACCAGCAACTTGCCTCGATGCAGG
>JAFECN010000069.1 GCA_018242145.1 Pseudomonadota bacterium | reverse complement strand
GCCCCGGATGCCGGAGTAGCGTAGTGGTAGCGCAACCCCTTGGTAAGGGGTAGGTCGAGAGTTCGATTCTCTCCTCCGGCACCAGTCTTCGCAGCGGAACTGCGATGGTGGTGCCCACCGAAGCTTTGGCGAAGGTGGCTGTGGCAGCTTCCGCTGCTTCGGGTGGCAGGCCATCCTTCTCCCTCGCGCAATCACGCTTTGACAGCTACGGTCCATGGCGAGTTCTCGAAAGGATCCGCGCATGCCCGGAAAGCGCAACGCCAAGATCGACAGGCAGCTTGAGGAAACGTTTCCGGCCAGCGACCCGCCCTCCTTCATGGGTGGCGAAGTGCTGGGGGCTCCGCCCGGCCGCAGCACGCCGCGGCGCCGGCCGGCTGCGAAGAGTCTCCCCAAAAAGAAGCGGGCGGTGAAGAGGCCGGCTGCAAAAAAGAAGAAGCGCGCAACAAAAAAGAGAACGTCGCGTTGATCCTGCGCCCTAGCGAAAGACCCGCGTCATGCATCCCATTTTCGGAGTCGACGTTCTGATCCTGTCGCCGCTGATCGCGCTGATCTTCGGCCTTCTGATCCTGTTCGTCCCGCGCCTGCTGAACTATCTGGTCGCGATCTACCTGATCCTGATCGGCATCATCGGCCTGTGGCCGCGCCTGTTCGGATAGCTACTCCGCCGCCTGCGCCGTGGACTTGCCGCCCGCCGCCATGCGCTCTTCCGCGATGCGGTCGGCGATGACGTTGGTTGGCTTGTTTTCCTGATCGGCGCGCTTGAAGATTTGCGTCAGCGTGTCGCCGATGGCGAGAACGCGGCGCTCCACTTCGGCATCGCTCCATTCGAAGATCTGTCCGGCGACGCGGATGATGCCGCCGCCATTGATGACGTAATCCGGCGCATAGAGGATTCCGCGCGCCTTCAGCGCCGCGCCATGTTCGTCGCGCGCGAGTTGGTTGTTGGCCGCGCCCGCGACGACTTTCGCGTGGATCTTGTCCACGGTTTTGTCATTCAGGATCGCGCCCAGCGCGTTTGGCGAGAACACGTCGCACTCAGTGGTGACGATTTCGTCCACCGGCACAATCTTCGCGCCATAGGCATCGGCCGCTTTCCTGGCAGCATCCGCATTCACATCGGCGACAACCAGCTTTGCGCCTTCGGCGTGAAGCTGCTTTGCCAGCGTGCCGCCGACCTTGCCAAGGCCCTGTATAGCGACGGTCAAACCTTTCGCGCTGTCCGCGCCAAGGCGATGCTTGATCGCGGCCTTGAGGCCCACAAACGTGCCGAGCGCGGTGGGCGGGCCCGAGTCACCAGCGGGCTTGCCGGGCATGTCGAAACCGGCGGCAAATTTCGTGGCGCGCGCGATCACCGGCATGTCGGCGGGCGTGATGCCCACGTCCATCGCGGTGATGTAGCGGCCGCCGAGGGCGTTCACGGCGCGGCCATAGGCCAACAGGCGCGCTTCGGTTTTGTCCTTCGCCGGATCGCCGATGATGACGGCCTTGCCGCCGCCCAGCGGCAGGTTGGCGATGGCGTTCTTGTAGCTCATGCCGCGCGACAGGCGCAGCACATCGGTCAGCGCCGCATCGCCGTTCGCGTAAGGATAAACGCGCGTGCCGCCGCAGGCCGCGCCGAGCGCGGTGGAGTGAATGGCGATAATGCATTTGAGCCCGCTGGCCTTGTCGTCGAAGAAGGCGACGGTTTCGTGATGGTCGAAATCGGGGGACTCAAACGCGCTCATGATCGCTCCGGCTACTTTGAAGGCCGGACCATAACGCGCACGAAAGATAATTGCGTTGTTATTTGCGCATATCAGCCGCAACGGAATGTCCGGTGTGATCGTTTCACCGGAACGAAAATGGCGCGTGCTATTTTGCGCCAATCGTATTCAGCACCGTGGCTTCCGTTAAAACCTGCGGCAGGATTACGGCGTCCGACGCGCCCGGCGCATAATAGAGATAGAGCGGCACGCCGGAGCGGCCATGGGCCGTGAGCAGCGCAGTGATCTCGGGATTCCGGTTCGTCCAGTCGGCGACGAGAAACGCGATGTGGTTCCGTGCGAAAGCGCTATGCACCGCCGCACCGGACAGCGCGACCTTCTCGTTCACCAGACAGGTGATGCACCATGCCGCCGTGGCATCCACGAAAACGGGACGGTTCTCGGCGCGCAACGATGCAAGCTTCGCCGCCGTATAGGATTCCGAGGCGAGCCCCGTCACATCCGCCTGCGACGATGCCGCCGCTGGCGCTGTCGTCGTGCGGATGAAAACCAGCAACGCCACAACGGTGGCGAGCCCGAGCAACGCGCAGACCGCACTAGCCATACGCCAGCCGGACGACGCCAGACGGCTCGCATTCCACGCCCATGCCGCAAAGGCCAGCGCGACCATCGCGGCCAGCGCCGCGATCAATCCGGTGCCGGAGGTTTCCTGACTCAGCACCCACAACAGCCATGCCGCCGCGCCATACATCGGGAAGGCGAGAATCTGCTTGAAGACCAGCATCCACGCACCGGGCCTGGGCAGGAGACGCAACAGGGACGGCGCCACGCCGATGAGCACGAAGGGCAGTGCAAAGCCGATGCCGAGCGCAAGGAAGATCAGGAGCGCGGTGGCCGCGCTTTGCGTCAGCGCATAACCCAGCGCCGCCGCCATGAACGGCGCGGTGCAGGGCGCGGCGACAGCCACGGCGAGAACGCCGATGAAGAACGAGCCGATCCATCCGCCGCGGTGCGCCAGCGCGTCACCAGCCGTAATATTTCCAACCTCGAACACGCCGGAAAGATTGAGCCCTACCGCGAACACCAGCAACGCGAAGAACGCGACCGCAACCGGCTCCTGCAACTGAAAGCCCCAGCCGATCGCCTGCCCGCCCGCGCGCAATGCCACCAGCAACAGACCGAGCGCCGCAAAGCTCAGGATCGCTCCCGCGCCGTAAGAAAAACTCTCGGTCGCCACCGTGCGGCGATCGCCATGCGCGTGATTGGCGACCGCAAGCGCCTTCATCGCCAGCACCGGCAACACGCAGGGCATCAGATTGAGGATCAGTCCTCCGATCAGCGCGAAAAGAAGCGCCACAAGCAGGCCGCTGTTCTCCACCGCCCCGAAATCGACATGCGGCACCGCGCCGGGTTTCGCCGCGATATCGAGCGCCTGCACCGTCCCGTCCGTGGAGGTGAGCACCAGAACGCCGGAAAGCGTCTTCGGAATTTTTCCGTCCCTGGCCTTCGTCAGGCGCAAGACCAATCCGTTGCCGGCCACGCCGCGCTGCTGCTCGGCCATGCCATCGATGACGCCTTCCCGCGCCGGGAAGAACACGGCATCCCGCAATTGCGCTTTTGCAAGCGAAGGCGATGCGATGAAGAGATCCACATTGTCGCCCGCCTGGAACGCCACCGGCCATGGCGATGCCAAGGGAATTTTCGCGCGCGCGGCATCGAACTGCTCTTTCACCGGGGGATAAGGCCGCGAAGGTTCCGCGCTCACGGTGAACGGAAGCGACAGCGTGGTGTCTTCCGGAATGCAGATCTCTTTGCACACCAGCCAGTCGGCAGCGGCTTTCAGATTCGCGATGTCGCCGGGTTTCGCATCCGGCGAAGCGGTGATCGTGGTCAGCAGCCAGACTTTGCTCTCGTAGCCGTAATTCATCAGCGGCCCGACCGGCAGGCGCTTGGGATAGGGCCAAGCGATGGCGCTGGCTTTCCATCCGGCCGGTAACGTCCATTTAATCTCGGTC
>JAFECN010000068.1 GCA_018242145.1 Pseudomonadota bacterium | reverse complement strand
TCACGCTACCGTCTTTGCAGGGCTTTGAGATCGAGGATTACGGCTATCAGCTTGGCCGCGCCTGGGGCATCGGGCAGAAGAAGCTGGATAACGGCGCGCTCTTCATCATCGCGCCGAAGGAACGGCGCGTGCGCATCGAGGTGGGTTACGGCCTTGAGCCGATCCTGACCGACGCGCTCTCCAGCGTGATCCTGCAGGAGAAGGTGCTGCCCAAGTTCAAGGCGGGCGACATGCCGGGCGGCATCGTGGCCGGCACCAACGCCATCGTGGAGCAGTTGGAGCTGGATGCGCCGGCGGCGAAAGCGCGCGTGGCGCAGGCGGAAAAGCATTTGAAGGATCAGGATTCGAATTTCGATCCGTTCACCGCGCTTTTCATCGGCTTCATCATCTTCATGGTGATTTCGAGTTTCTTCCGGCGCGGACGCGGCGGCGGCATGGGCATTCTGCCGTGGATCATTCTGGGCAGCATGGGCCGCGGCGGTGGCGGCAACGATTGGGGCGGCGGCAGCGGCTGGGGCGGTGGCGGCGGTTTCAGCGGCGGCGGCGGATCGTTCGGCGGCGGAGGCGCGTCCGGCTCATGGTGACGCTCTCTGTCGAAGACCGGCAGCGCATCGCGGCGGCGGTGGCGGCGGCCGAGACGAAAACCTCCGGCGAAGTGTGCTGCGTGCTGACCGAAGAGGCCTCGCATTATCGCGAAGTGCCGCTGGCCTGGGCGGCGATCGCGGCGCTGGTGTTGCCGCCGCTGGCGCTGGCGTTCGGATTGCGCCCGCAATCCTGGGGTGACGCGCTGTCCGGCTGGACATCGGGGCAGACCGTTCTGGTCGGCAACGCGGTGATCCTGGCGCTGGCGTCCTATGCCTTCGTGCAGACCTTCCTGTTCGCGGCGGTGGCGCTGGTCGGCTCGGTGCCGGCGGTGCGGCGCGCGATCACGCCGTCTTTCGTGAAGCGCCACCGCGTGCGCAATTCCGCGCGGCATCACTTCGCCACGCTGGTGGCGCGGCTGGCGGCGGGCGCCTATGTGATGATCTATGTCTCGCGCTTCGACCGCATGGTGGAGATCGTGGTCAGCGACAGCGTGGGCAAGGCGTGCGATGCGATGGCATGGCACAACGCGGCGGCAGTGCTGGGCGATGCGCTGGGCAAGGAACGCGCGGGCGAGGGCTTCGTGAAGGCCATCGGCATCTGCGGCGCGGAACTGGCGAAACATTTCCCGCCCGGCGCCGGCAAAGAGAACCGGCTGCCGGATTCGGTGATGGAAGATTAGGCGCGGGCGGGCGAACTATCGCGATCCCACCAGAGGATTGACGACGGTTACGTTTGGAAAGCGGGTGAAGTCCCGGTCGGCCGACCACAGTTCCCGGATGCCATGCTCCTGGCACAGCGCGGCGATGCGCGCGTCATGCACCTTCGGGCCTGTAACCTGGGCGCGGCCGATGAGCGTGCGCAAGACGGGCCAATGATCGTCCGCTTCGGCCAACAGCCGCAGAGCCGGCGATTCAAGCCAGGCATCCACTTGATCGAGCGCCGTGGCGAGCGGTGTGGGCGGCGCATAGATGCGCGGATGGGTCACGATGGCGAGAAACTCGTGCAGGCACGGCCACGGGATTGCCCATGCCGTCCGTCCTTCGGCGAGCGAAACGATGCATGCCGCGGCAGCTTCGTGGAACGGCGAATCCGCGCGATGCGCATAGACGAGGATATTGGTGTCGACGGCGATCAACCGCCGCGGCCTTCGTAAGCGCTCCCGCTGAGTTTTTCCCATGAAGCGTCGCGGAATTCTTCCTGCAACCCCTGTCCCTTGAAGGCGGCGCGCCGAAGCTTGAAAGGCGCGGGCTGTTTGGTTTCGCGCACCACGCGGCTCAGGCCCCGCTCCACGAGCGTCCGCAGCGTGACGCCTTCGCGCGCGGCGAGCTTGCGCGCTTCCTTGAGAAGGGGATCGGCGATGTCGATGGTCGTCTTCATGAGAATACACCCATATCGCATGGTATGGGTACCCATATCGAAATGTCAAGGCTGGACAATATGATCGAAGGCCGAAGGGCCTCCTGTCGATATCTATTCTTCCCAAACCTCCATGCGCGGCAGACCTTCCGGTCGCGTGCGGCGTCCACCATCTGCTGGATCAGATCCGTCTTGGCTTTGGTATAGGCGGGAGAGTCGTCGGGAAATTGAATCGCCAGCCGCGTCTTCAATTCGGCATAAGCCCGCGCCGCGTCGCGGTTTGCAATCAGATGATCCCGAAGCAGGCGCTCGTTGCGCTCGGGCCACGTTGCGGCCGTCACGATATGCAGATGGTATCCGCACCCGCCGTCTTGCGGATGCTTGCGCAGGAAAATCCGTGTCCTGAATCCGACATCGATACATTCGTAACCGAGCCTGTTGAGCGCCGGCATGAAATCTTCAACGTCGCTCAAATGCGCCACGCTTGCCATCATGTCGATGATCGGCTTCGCACGAAGGCCGGGAACGGCGGTGCTTCCCACATGTTCGAAGTCCGAGAACGAGACCGCGGGAGACGAGAGTATCCTGTCGCGTTCCGAGATGAAGATCGAAGGCCATTGCGCGTCGTATGCGACGATATGAACCTCACCGAGCTTTTCCTTGGCCGCGCCCACCTCCTAGATCCCCAGCTCTTTCAGAATGGCCGCGCGATCCGCATCCAGATCGGGGGCGGCGGCGCGGGTTTTGGGGTCTTCGTGCGCGGAGAGCTTTACCGGATTGCCCTGCATCTTGATCGGGCCGAGATCGGGATCGAGCGTTTCGACGATCATGTTGCGGGAGAGGACCTGAGGGTCCGCCATCACGTCGGCGACGGTGTTGATGGGGCCGCACGGCACGCCTTCGGTTTCCAGCGCGGCGAGCCATTCCTTTGAGGTTTTGGCGGCGAGCGCTTTCTCCATCTCTGCCGCCATCTCGTCCACATGCTGCACGCGCAGGGGATTGGTGAGGAAACGCGGGTCGCGCGCCAGCTCTTCGCGGCCCATCACCTTGCAGACGCGCGCCCAGATGTCGTCATTGCCCGCGGCGATGACGATGTGCCCGTCCTGCGTGGCGAAGGCCGCGAAGGGCGCGATGGAGGGATGGCGCGAGCCGAGCTTGCCGGGGATTTCGCCAGTGGCGACATGACGCGAGATTGCGTTCTCCAGAACCGCGACCTGTGAATCGAGCATCGCGACATCGACCTTCTGGCCCTTGCCGGTGCGCTGGCGGTCATAGAGCGCGGTCGTGATGCCGATGGTGGCGAACAGCGCGGCGGTGAGATCGCCGGTGGAGGTGCCGACGCGCGTGGGCGGGCCGCCGGGATGGCCGGTGAGGCTCATCACCCCGCCCATCGCCTGCGCCACCATGTCGTAAGCGGGGCGATGCGAATACGGCCCGGTGTGGCCGAAGCCGGAAACGGCGGCGTAGATGAGCTTCGGATATTTGTCCTTCAGCGCGTCGTATCCGTAACCCAGCTTCTCCATCGTGCCGCCGCGATAATTCTCGATCAGCACATCGGCGCGCGCGAGCAGGGCTTCGAAGATCCTGCGGTCGGCTTCGGCTTTCAGGTCGAGCGCGATGGATTGCTTGCCGCGGTTCACGCTCATGAAATAGCCGGACTTCACCTTGCCGGTCTTGGTTTTCACGAACGGCCCGATGTGGCGGCTGTCGTCGCCTTTCACCGGCGGTTCGACCTTGACGATGCGCGCACCCAGTTCACCCAGCATCAGCGCGGCATAAGGCCCGGCGAGCACGCGGGTGAGATCGAGAACGAGAAGCCCGGCGAAGGGGCCGTGAGGTTTGGTGGTCATGGCGATGTCTTACCCTGCCTTCGGCAAATTCGAAAAACTTTCCCTCTCCCCCTTTGAGGGGGAGAGGGCAGGGTGAGGGGGTGCTGATGCAGAAAAGAGAATTTGAAGTTGGGGCGTTGCTTTTTGAGCAACGCTCAAGGGAGGAAGTAAAAGACTGGCTTTACCGCCCCCTCACCCCAGCCCTTCCCCCTGAAGGGGTAGAGGGAGGTTCTTATTTTTCTTCGTCGAGTTTATGCGCTTCCAGATTCTCTTTGGCCTTCGCGTCCCGCGCCTTCTCAAGATCGCGCACGGCTTTGGCCGTGCCGTGCCTGGCGCGGTTGGCTTCGGCCTGCGCGGATTTCTCCGCGCGGGCCTTTGCTTTCTTCACACGCCGAAGATTGACGATCTCAGCCATTGTCCTTTTCTTGCGCCCGTTTTGCTGCTGGGCGTTCGTTCGCCCGTGCCGCATAGTCGACGTAAACGGGCTTCTTGGGAAGCAGGTCGAACATCATGTAGAAGTTGAGCGCGGCAGCGTAGAGCACGTCGGCGGCGCTGAACTGTTCGCCGAAAAGCCACGGATCGGCGCCCACAATGGTTTTTTCCAGGAAGGCTTCCATCTCGTCAAAGGTGCCGAAACCGGTGGGCTTGTCCTTGTCCCAGCCGCTCATGCGCGCCGTAGGGATCGCGTTCAGCGGACCGGCCCAGTAAGCCATCAGCGAGGCATAGAGCCCGCGCTTCGGATCGTCCGGCTTCGGCGCAAGGTTGGCTTGCGGGAAACGGTCGGCGACATAGGCCGCGATGCCCGCACATTCGAACACCGTCACGCCGTCATGATCGATGGCGGGCACTTTCTTGTGCGGATGGATCGCGCGATAGGTTTCCGGTGCGGGCGAGCCGGTACCGTTGCCGTAGACGATAGGCGTCAGCGCGATCTTGTAAGGCTGGCCGAGTTCTTCCAGAAGCCACACGATCATGGACGAGCGTGAGTGCGGCGCATGATAGAGCGTGATCATTGCGCGCCTTCCTTCGCCTGCGCGCGCGCATAAGCGGGGCGCTCGACGATGCGTTTGATGTATCCGTCGATCACCGGCGACTTCGGCAGCAAGGGCGATTGTCCGAACATGGCGAAGGTGGTGCCGTAGAGAATATCCACGGCGGAGAATGTGTCGCCCAGCAGATAAGGCGTCTTCGATAGTGCGCCGATGACGTGCTCCATGGCTTCTTCCACCACCACCCAACCCGCTGTGCCGCGCGGCACCGGCGTGTTCAGGAATTTCGAGATGAAGGCGGGCTCCAGAACGCTGCCGTAATAGACAAGCCACGACAGATAGGCGCCGCGGCCCTTCTGGCCAACCGTCGGGCCAAGGCCCGCTTTCGGAAACTTGTCGGTGAGATAGAGCGCAATGGCCGGTGATTCATAAATGATCTCGCCGGTATCATTGTCGCGGATCGCGGGCACCTTGCCGTGGGGATGCGGGTTGTCGGGATCGATCGCGCCCGATCCGTCAGAACTGCGGATCGTCACTTCCTTGAGTTCATAGGGCGCGCCGAGTTCTTCGAGCAGGAAGATGAAGCGCGACGAGCGGGTCTTGGGGCGGTGAAACAGCGTGATCATGATGGCCTCTCCAATGTTCGCCCCCTTGTAGCCCGGTACTGCTGACAGCATCGTGTCAGCAATCTGTCAGGGATTGTCAGCAGTCTAGTGGCGGTGCGCGGCGGCGGCCAGCGCGGCGAGGCGCAGGGCGCTGGCGAGCGGGCAGGTGCCGCGGTCCTTGTCGATGGCGGCGACGAAGCCGGCGAGGCTTTGCCCGGCGCGCGCGGCTTCCTTCTCCAGAACGCTCCAGAATTCCGCTTCCAGCGCGACCGACGTGCGATGGCCGGAGAGGGAGAAGGATTTTTTCAGAAGCATGGCGTTTCCCGGCGCGATGGGGCTGTTGTTCTCACGCGGTCCTATTCTCGACAAAGCGGAAGCCGCAGGCTACGCGTTTGCGATGATCCGATCCAATCGCCGCATCAAGATTCTGGCCGCCGGGCTATCCATGCTTGCCGGGTATGTGGATGCGATCGGATTCATCACACTGGGCGGCTACTTCGTCTCGTTCATGAGCGGCAACTCCACGCGGCTTGCGGTCGGATTGGTTCGCGGCACGCCGCCTCCCGCCACGGCGGCCATGCTGATCGCGACCTTCGTTCTGGGCGTGATGGCGGGCTCCGTCACCGGCCATGTCGCGCGGCACGACCGGCCGGCTGCGGTGCTCATTCTGGTGTCGCTCGTGCTGGCCGCCGCGGCATGCCTTGGCATGGCCGGCTTGTCGCTTTACGCCGCCATCGCCATGGCGTTCGCGATGGGCGCCGAAAACACCGTTTTCGAGCGCGACGGCGAAGTGCAGATCGGCCTTACCTACATGACGGGCACGCTGGTGAAGTTCGGTCAGCGCCTCACCGGGGCGCTTCTGGGGCGCGAGCGTTTCGCCTGGACGGGATATCTCCTTCTGTGGATCGGACTTGTATCCGGCGCGGTCATGGGCGCGCTGGTGCATCCGCGGCTTGGGCCGCACGCATTGTGGATCGCATCGGCCGCGGCGGCGGTTCTTGCCGCGATCACGCGCCGCCTCAAACCCGAGATCGGGATGGCGCGGGCCTCTTCCTAGACGATTCAATTCCGCAGTCTGCGGAAGCGCAGCGAATCCAGTTCGCGTTCCAGCTTTTTCACGCCGCGCGACGGCGGCATCAGCAGTTTGGGCTTGCGAAGCCCGCGCACCGCGCCGGCGGCGATGACGGCGTTGCGGTCCACCCAGCCGTCGCAGTCGAGCAGGCGCACTTCCGGCCAGATGGTCTGCAGAAGACGCACGCGATTGTCCGGCGCGCGGTCTTCGTCGTCGTCCACCAGCATGTTTTCGAGATAGATCGCGTTCGCGCCGATGAGATGGGTTTTCACGGAAGACAGATAAGCGGGCTTCTTGAACACATCGGGAAAATCGCCGCCATTGTAGGCGTCGAGCACGATGGCGTCGTAGCGTCCGCGCGTGCGGCGCAGGAATTCCGCGCCATCGGCGACATGCGTGGTCACGCTGCCGGGAAGATGGAAATAGCGCCGCGCCAGTTCGAAGCTGCGCGGGTCGATGTCCACGATGGTGATGTTTGCGCCATCGCGATGGAGCATGTTCGCGAGCGTGCCGCCACCGCAGCCGATCATCAGCACATCGCGCGCGCGGGTTTGGCGCAGGAACCAATAGATCGCATGGATATAGTCGGCGAGGCTGATGCCGTGGGCGTCAGCCACGCTTTGGTGCGCGCCGCCATACCAATAAGAGACGCGCCCGCTGACATTGTTCTGCTCGATGACGAGCGAAGCGTCGCCCTTGTCGGGATGAAGGCGGCGGTTGCCGAGTTTCACTTCGGCGCGATCATGTCTTCGGGGCGGACGATCTTGTCGAACTCTTCCGCGGTGACATAGCCGCCACCGACGGCCTCTTCCTTGAGCGTCGTGCCGTTCTTGTGCGCGGTCTTGGCGATCTTGGCGGCGGCGTCGTAGCCGATCTTGGGGGCAAGCGCCGTCACCAGCATCAGCGAGCGGTTCAGGCCGGCCTGGATGTTGTCGAGACGCGGCTCGATGCCAGTGACGCAATGCTCGGTGAAGCTGACCGCGCTGTCCGCCATCAGGCGCACGCTTTGCAGGAAGGTGTAGGCCATCACGGGGTTGTACACGTTGAGTTCGAAATTGCCCTGACTGTCGGCGAAGGTGAGCGTCGCGTGGTTACCGAAGATGCGCGTGCAGACCTGTGTGACGGCTTCGCACTGCGTGGGGTTCACCTTACCCGGCATGATGGACGAGCCGGGCTCGTTCTCCGGCAATGCGAGTTCGCCGAGGCCCGAGCGTGGGCCCGATCCCAGGAAGCGGATGTCCTGCGCGATCTTGAACATGCTCGCCGCGACCGTGTTGATGGCGCCGTGGCTGAACACCATCGCATCATGCGCCGCCAGCGCCTCGAACTTGTTGGGCGCGGAGGTGAATTTCATGCCGGTGATGGCGGCGATGCGTTCCGCCACCATCCTGTCGAAGCCGACCGGCGCGTTGAGGCCGGTGCCGACGGCGGTGCCGCCCTGCGCCAGCTCCATCAGCTTGGGCATGGTCTGCTCGATGCGCTCGATGCCGTTCTGGATCTGCTGCGTGTAGCCGGAGAATTCCTGGCCGAGGGTGATGGGCGTGGCATCCTGCGTGTGCGTGCGGCCGATCTTGATGACGGCCTTCCACGCCTCGGCCTTGTCGTTGAGCGCGTTGCGCAAGGTCTGCAGCGCGGGGATGAGGCGATGGTGGATCTCTTCCGCGCAGGCGATGTGCATGGCCGTGGGATAGGTGTCGTTGGACGACTGGCTCATGTTGACGTGATCGTTGGGATGGACCGGCTTCTTCGATCCCATCTCGCCGCCCAGCATCTCGATGGCGCGGTTCGAGATCACCTCGTTGGCGTTCATGTTGGATTGCGTGCCGGAGCCGGTCTGCCACACCGACAGCGGGAAGTGATCGTTGAGCTTGCCCTCGATCACCTCCTGCGCGGCCTTCACGATGGTCTCGCCGATCTTCGGATCGAGCCTGCCGAGCTGCATGTTCACTTCGGCCGCCGCGCGCTTGACGACGCCCAGCGCCCGCACGATGGAGTCCGGCTGCTTCTCCCAGCCGATCTTGAAGTTGTTGCGGCTGCGTTCGGCCTGCGCGCCCCAATAGCGCGAGGCATCCACCTCGATGGGGCCGAAGGTATCGGTTTCGGTGCGGGTTTTGGTCATGGCTGCGCCTGCGGATTTCTGCCCGTGAATTAGGTCCACGAGGGATAAAAGTCCATGCGGCGCGGAGCGGCCCTACTTTTTCCGGAAAGCGTCCAGGCTGACGACTTCACCTGGCGTGGCGGGCTTTTCCTCCGCCGATTCGGCGTCTACCGGGGCGGGTTGTTCGGGTTTGGGCTGCGGCGTCAGCGGTGTGGGCGGTGCGGCAGCGGGAAGGGGCTTGCTCGCACCGTCCTCGTCCACTTCGCGGAATTGCAGGCCGAAGGCGACGCCGGGATCGGCGAATTGCGTGAGCGCGGCGAAGGGAATGACGAGCGTCGCCGGCACCTTCTTGAACGACAGCGTCACCTCGAAATGATTGTCCTTCACCTTCAGGCCCCAGAACTGGTGTTGAAGGATGATCATCATCTCGTCGGGATATTGCTCGCGCAGGAAATCCGGAATCTCGACGCCGGGATAGACGGTCTTGAAGGTGATGCGGAAATGATGCGCGCCGACGAGGCCCTGCTTCTCCACCCGGCGCAAGGCTTCGCGCACGACGCCGCGCAGCGCCGCGTCCGCCAAAGCCTGATAGCCGATGAAGTCCTTCGCCATGTCGCTCCTGTTGGAAACGACACTAATAGCGGCGAAGGGCGAGTCAACGCTGCGATGCGCAAATAGTCAGAGCGTCTGCAAGGCCTGCGGCGACCAGGGCGTTAGCTGATCCACATGGCCGGCGCGGACTTTCTTCGGCCAGTCGGCATTCGCGATCAAGGCGCGGCCCACGGCGACAAGATCGAAATCGCCGCGTTCCAGCATTTTGACAAGGCCCGCCAGATGCGCGCCGGTGTCGAGGCCGGCATTGGCGGTGTAACCGTTGGTGATGAAATCCCCGTTCAGGCTCACCGATCCGACTGTGATCGTGGGCACACCGGATATTTTCTTCGTCCATCCGGCAAGGTTCATATCCGAATCCGTTTCGGGAAATTCCGGTTCCCAGAACCGGCGCGTGGAGCAATGGAACATGTCCACGCCAGCTTTGGTGAGTGGCGCAAGAAAGCCTTCCAGCTCCTGCGGGGTGTGCGCGAGCCGCACGCTGAAGTCCTGCTGCTTCCATTGCGAGAAACGCAGCAGGACGGGGAAGTCCGGCGAGGTTGCTGCGCGAACGGCCTTGACGATTTCCACCGCAAAGGTGGTGCGCTGGGCAAGGTTGCCGCCGAACCGGTCGGTGCGTTCGTTGGTGCCGTCCCAGAAGAACTGGTCGATGATGTAGCCATGCGCGCCGTGGATCTCCACGCCGTCGAAGCCGATCTGCTGGGCGGCGCACGCGGCGGTGGCGAAAGCTTCGACGGTTTCGTCGATGTCTTTCGTCGTCATCGGCTCGCCGATCTTCTTGCCGGGGCGCGACTGGCCGGAGGGGCTCTTGGTCGGCACGTCGGGATAGGGGCCGCTGCCGTTGTGGCGCACGACGCCCTGATGCCAGATCTGCGGCATGATATGGCCGCCGGCCGCCTTCACTTCTTTCAGCACATTGGCCCAGCCGGCCAGCGATTTTTCGCCGAAGAAGGAAGGGATGTTGGGATCGTTGGAGGCGGATTTCTCCACCACCGTGCCTTCGGTGAGGATCAGGCCGACGCCGCCTTCGGCGCGCGCGCGGTAATAGGCCGCTACGTCAGCGCCGGGAATCTGGCCCGGCGATTTGGAGCGCGTCATCGGCGCCATCACGATGCGGTTGGGAAGCGAAAGGTTCTTCAGCCTGTAGGGCGAGAAGAGAGCGTCGGTGTTCGTCATGGAAGCCTCGGATAAGAATAGCGGTTGCGCGAACGCAACCACGCGAGACGGCTTCTGACAAGCATCGGAGAAATAAGTGGGGGGACTTCTGTTGCCCGGCGTCCCCCCGAGCCGCGCTTACCTATTAGGCAGCGAGGGCCATTTCATTGTCGTTGGCACCTATACAGACAGCCCGATAACGGCGGATACCATACCGAGCGAAAGGAACAGCCTTTACACGTCTGTCGATCCTGTTTCGCCCCCACAGATGACCTCTTCAAAAAGAGGGCATTTGGTGGAGGCGCCGGGTACCGCCCCCGGGTCCAGTCCGCTTATTACGCAGCCGTTTATCGCCATAGTCCGGTTGCCCGGACGGATGGAATATAGGGATGATGGGTTAAGACTTGAAGCCATTGACTCTCTATTATTTTGTAACTACAATTAAATGAAGATCGAATTCGATCCCGCCAAAAGCGAAATGAACGCGCGAATGCGCGGACTTTCGTTTGAATTGGTGGAGCAGTTCGATTTCGACAGCGCGTGGACGGCGATTGACGGTCGCAAAGATTATGGCGAGGTCCGCTATCGCGCGATCGGAGCGCTGAACAACGAAGTCGTCGCCGTTGTTTTTACGATGCGCGGAAAGATGGTGCGGGTAATCTCGCTCAGACTCGCCAACCGGAAAGAACGCAGGGACTATGAAGAAGAAAACGAAAATCGCTCCTGACAC
>JAFECN010000067.1 GCA_018242145.1 Pseudomonadota bacterium | reverse complement strand
CGGATAGAACAGCCATTTGCTCTCCCCCCATTCGGCCGCCCGGGCTTCCCGCGTTTTTTCTTACAAACACACCCGGTTACGGTTGGACGCGTGTAGGGTTTTCCCCTACTTTGTAGGCTATTGGCGGAAGGCCGTTCGTGTAAACCATATTTTGCGGCATATCGCACCGCAGCGCAGCGTTCTATTGCGACTGCGAAAAGCGACCCGCGCGGAAACGGTTTACTATCGATGTTTTGCCCATAAGAGCGACGTGCGCGACTGCGAAGAACACGGCGCCGGACGATATTCGCCTAATGCAACGTCGCTTCCAGGGACGCTTGTTCCCATTCGCCATCGAAAAGGCGCGCACCGAGCGCCATGAATTTGTGGCGCCGCGATGCGTCGTGGGGAGGCGCGGTGACGACGCATTCGATGGCGTGGCGCCGCGACAGCGCCCGCGCGATTTTCAGCAGGTCTTCGGTGTCGTTGCCGGCGAATTTAAAATCAATGACGAGGACGGTCGGCGATTTGTCTCCGGTTTGGCCAATATGGTGCCGGACGGAATCGGCAAGGCGATCGTGACTTTCGAAAGCCCGCAGGAAATAGACGAATTTCGATGCTTTCAGATCCCGCTCCAGTTGCCGCCTTTGTGTCTGATCGTCCGAAATCAGCACGAACTGGATCTGCGCGGCCGCAGGGTCCTGTACAAGCATCGCCTAACGCCCTGAAAATATCCCTCATGCTTCGGCACGGGAACCCATTTAGGCGATGTTTTGCGGTGGGCGGGAATCGGGACAACCCGATTTTGGACGTCAGGGAAAACCCTGATAAAAAATCAGACGTTGGTGAGCCAGCCCTTGCTCACCGCATAGCGAACCAGCTCGACTCGGGTTCGAAACCCCAGCTTTTCCATGGCTCTAGCCTTGTAGGTTTCCACCGTCTTCACCGCGAGGCGCAGTTCGGCGGCCATCGCCTTGTTGCTATGACCCGAGGCAGTCAGCCGCAGGACCTCGATCTCGCGATCGCTCAGGTCGGCGGCTTTCCCGGTATCGACGCCAGCCACTTTGGCGGCCGAAGCGCTCATCACTTTGCCGGCCACGGCGGGGTCCAAGTAAAGGCCTCCCGCTGCGACGGCGCGGATCGCCCGCACCAGATCGTCGGCCGCCGAACGCTTCAGCACATAACCGGAGATGCCAAGATCCAGAAGCTGGCGCAGATATCCGCGATCCTCGTGTACCGTCAGCGCAAGGATTTTGCAGCCGGGGCATGCGCGGCGTAGCTGTTCCGCGACCTGAACGCCATTCAAGCCCGGCATCGAAATGTCGAGGATCGCGATATCCGGCTTCAATTCCGTCGCCAGATGCAATGCCGTGTTTCCGTCTGCGGCTTCGCCGACGATCTCCAGACCTTCGCCCGCCGAAACAAGGGCTTTCACGCCGGCCAGCACCACCGGGTGGTCGTCCGCGAGGAAGACGCGCAAGGCAGCGGCGACCGGCTCGAGACTCATATCGGCACGCTGATCAGAAGCGTGGTGCCTTTGCCGGGCACGGATTCGATTTCGAGAGTCCCGTTCACCAATGCCAGCCTTTCGCGGATGCCCAGAAGACCGAACCGGCCCCGCGCGCAGCCGGCTTTTGTGTCCAGCGCATCGCTGAAGCCCTCACCATCGTCTTCCACGATCAAACGAATTTCCTTCGCGGTTGCCTGCAAGATGACGCCAACCCGGGTTGCCCTGGCGTGCTTCACCACGTTCGTCACCGCTTCCTGCAATACGCGATAGATGGTGGTTTCCGTCGCCTCAGGCAAGCGCCTGTCGCCGAGCGAAAGATGAACATCGAACGCCAGGGGCGAACGCGCCCCCCATTCTTCCAGCAACTGTTCAGAGGCATCCTGCAACCTCTGACCATGCAAGGATGCGGGCCGGATTTCCCAGGCGAGTTGGCCCACATCGTTATGGGCGTTGGCGGTCAATGTTCTGAGTTTTTCGATCCGCGCGCGCAAGTCGGGCGGCAATCCCGCGCTCGCGGCAACGTTCTCCAATTCCATTTCCATGACGGTGAGGAACTGGCCGAACTTGTCGTGCAGTTCGCGCGCGATGGATTCGCGTTCGGCCTCGCGCTCCTGAAAGGCACGGTGTATGGCGCGCGAAAGCTCGGCCTTGAATCTCATCGCGTCCGCCGTTTCCGGCAGCGTGCGATGGCGGTGGTTCCGGTTGGGTTTGGCTTCAGAGTGGGACATGAATGAGCAATGTTGTTCCGGCACCGGGCGAAGTCTCAACTTCCAGCGAACCGCCGACCAGCGCAAGCCTTTCACGCGCTCCCAGAAGACCAAGGCGGTCGGAGGGTATGATCGTTCCTGTCGCGTCGGCCCATACAAAGCCTTTGCCGTCGTCCTCCACGATCATCCGCACTGCGCCAGCGCTGGCTTCCAGAATGACGCCGATTTGACGGGCATCCGCATGCTTGACCACGTTGCGGATGGCTTCCTGCAAAACGCGATAAAGCGCGCTTTCGATGGGCGCCGGCAGACGCCGCTCCTGAAGCGCCAGGTGGATGTCGAATTTCAGTGCCGTGCGCTCTTCCCACTCCTCCAGCAACTGCTGGATCGCGGTTTGAAGACCCAGATCGTCCAGGGCGGTAGGTCGGATGTCCCGGGCAAGCTGATTCACTTCCTGCCCGACATCCGCGGTCAGGCTCTTCAGCTTTGCCACGCGCTCGCGGATGGCGTCCCCGGCGCTCGCATCGCGGCCGATGCCTTCAAGGTCCATGCGCATGACGGTCAGATATTGACCGAGACTGTCATGCAATTCGCGCGCGATGCGTTGACGTTCGGCTTCCTGCTCCAGAACCGTGCGGCGCAGCACCTGCGACAATTCCGCCTCCACCACCGCGCGGCGGTCGCTTTCGCGCTTGAGCTCCTGGGCCACGGCCTCCCATTGCAGAATGCGATTGTCGAGTTCTGCCATCAGCGCCGCCTGCTGGACGCGCGCGCGCTCGCGTTCGCGGGCCAACTGATCCGTATGCTGGAGGACAACTTCCAGCAGCGAGACACGCAAAGACAATGCGGTTTTGCTGTCGGCGGTGCTCCAGGGTTCTGACTGGTAGCGGACTTCCTGCTGCCAATTCGCGAAGCTTTTGCGCGGCGATATACGGCCGCTGTCACTCTCGACCGGTTTGTCGGGGTTACCGGCCCAAGTCACGCTCTGAACAAGCTCGGACCGAAACCAGATCACATAGTCGCGCGGGGTGCGCGATACCGAAAGCGCCATGATGCCGCTCGCCTTGTCGGCAAACGATGCGGCTCTGGGATAATGGGCCGACAGCTTGTCGGTATAGAACACGCCATCGGTCACGGTTTCGTTCAGCCAACGCACAAGGGCCGAGACGTCTTTGCCGGCGGGTGTTTCCCCGAGACCGCTGAAATGTCCGTCAAGCCAAAGACCGACACCGGCCGCGGGGATGTATTCCAGCAGTTTGGGCCGAAAGCGTTTCAAACCCCGAACAAGATCGCTGGCGCCGGAGAGATCGGCGATGAGTGTTTCGCTGATCGACTTCTGCTTCAGGCGCACCTCCAGGGTGTGCGCTTCCAGTTTCGTTTCGAGTTGAAACGACGCCATCTGCGCGAACAGCTCGAACGCGACTTGCAGCCGGTATGGCGGAAAACGGGGGCTGCGGTGATGGCAAGCGATCAATCCCCATAGCTTCCCATCAATGATGATGGATAGCGACATGGACGCGACGACGCCCATGTTCGCCAGATATTCCAGATGGACCGGAGAAACGCTGCGCAACGCGGCATGACTAAGATCTACGGGGGTGGTGTGGCCCGGCAATGCCATCAAAGCCGCGGGCGCATAGCGGGCATCGCCGATGACGCGAATCCAGTTGCGCAAATAAAGCGCGCGCGCCTGCTGCGGAATATCCGACGACGGATAACGCAGACCGAGATAAGAATCGACATCGCCATTCCGGGCTTCCGCTTCCACCGATCCGGTGCCGTCACTGAGGAATCGGTAGAGCATGACGCGGTCGAAGCCCGACGCAGCATGCACCTGATCGACAATCGCTTGATATGTTTCTTCGATACTTTCGGTGCGCTGCACCTTGGTGATCATGCTTTGAACGAGGCCGAGGGAATCTGCGGGTTCGGGTTCGATCTGCGGTTCGAATTCGAGAATGAGATAGTCACCGCTCGCGTGTAAGATCGCGTCGGCGCATTTCGTGCCGCCATATGTCTGGGTGAAGACATGATGCGGGCGCGACAGGTCTGCGGCAGAAAGCTTTTTCAATTTCCCGAGTTCCGCCGGAGGCAGGAATTTCCGGGCGGGCGCTCCCAGAATATCCTCTGCATCGCTACCGAGGATTCTTTTTAGATCGCCGCCGGCCTGTGCCACGCGCAGAGGCTCCCGCTCCATCACAAGCATGGCGCCGTGCGGCTGAATGGAGCCGGGAATATGGATGGGCTCCCGGTCGCAATTGATCAGCGCACCAAAAGGAAGGTCGCGATCAGCCATATGCTGCCTCGCTGGGGTGCGCGTCTTGAACCGGCGCGAGCCGGCGTTCGAAGGCGCGGAATGTTTCCACCGCGCCATGCTCGATGGCATCGGCCATTTGCGGCCGCGCCCCTTCCTTCTCCAGGACTGCGAGGTAGCTGCGCCACATGGCGCTTGTTTGCGCGCCATAGCTTGCATAGAAGCGGCCGCCGCAAGTCGCCGATATTCCCAGCACTGGTTGCAGGTGGCGCAGAATGATCTGTCCCCCGAGCGTCGCCCCTTCCAGAACATAGAGCGCCCCCAGCCCCGTGGCCCGCGTATCCAGTTCCGGCAAATCCGCGTGAGAATCTCGCAAAGATGCGGGGGCGATGCCCAGATACGTCAGATCGGCTTCCAGCCAATCCTTCTTTCGGCGCTTGAGAATGTCGATACCGCTATCTCGCCAGTCGATCTTCATGAGCGCGTCTTCAACCGGCGTGTAGATCCCCCAAAGGGTTTCGAGCAGTTCGCGATAGTCCTCGGCCGTCCAAAT
>JAFECN010000066.1 GCA_018242145.1 Pseudomonadota bacterium | reverse complement strand
TTGGAAGAAAGGGCGCAAAAGAAACCACCCGGCTAATTGAGGTCATGGACCGCAGATCACAGAGGCTTTGGGCCGAACTATCGAGCATCGTGTCACGGCAATAGGCGATCATTGGAAACACGCCACGTCAAACGAACTCGCACGCATGAGGCTGCCTACGAGCGCAGGTGGTCCTCCTTGCTCTCATCCGTTGAGCTTCTTCGCTATCACCTCAAATTCAAAGGCGGTCTATGACTTCGAAGCACTCCCTAGCCTGTAGAGTATTGGTGCCTTCAGGAATGCTTGGCTCCGGCTGTCCGCAGGCCGCGTTCGATCGCGGGCTATCGATGATGCCCCACGTGATCGCCGTGGATGCGGGGTCGACGGACTCCGGGCCATACTATCTCGGTGCCGCGGTATCGAAGATGACCCGCAAAGCGGTTAAGCGGGACCTGCGTCAATTGATGATCGGCCGCGCCAGCCTCGGTATCCCGCTGCTCGTCGGCTCGTGCGGCACCTCCGGAACGGATACGGGCGTCGATTGGATGGCGGACATCTGCGCCGAGATCGCGGCGGAAGAGGGCCAGACGGTCAACGTGGGGCTGCTCTATTCCGAACAATCGCCGGAAATCCTGGCGGGCTATTTGCGAAAAGGCGCGATCACGCCGCTTTCACCGGCCGACCCGCTGACGCTTAAGCAGTTGCAGTCCTGCGACCACGTTGTCGCTCTTATGGGTTACGAGCCGTTCGCACAGGCAATCGAAGCCGGAGCCGATATTGTTCTTGCAGGGCGCACCACGGATACGGCAGTCTTGGCTGCGGTTCCGCTCATGAAGGGACTGCCTCCTGGCCCCTCGTGGCATGCCGCGAAAACCGCGGAATGCGGCGGTCTTTGCACCACCCGCTCCCGGCAAGGCGGCGTGATGCTGAGCGTCGACGAGGAAGGGTTCGATATTGAGCCGCTCGGTGCAGACAATAGCTGCACGCCATGGTCTGTTTCCGCGCACATGCTCTACGAGAACTCCGACCCGTTTGAACTCCGCGAACCCGGCGTGGTTCTTGACGCCCGAAATGCCGCGTACGTTCCGTTAGACGCCCGGTCCGTGCGCGTTACGGGTTCCGCGCATACGCTTGCGCCCTATACGATGAAATTAGAGGGTGCCGGCGCCGTCGGGCATCGCACCATGGTGTTCTCGGCGATCGCCGACCCCAAGGTCTTGGCAAGCTTGCGCACCTTCCTGGAGGTGCTACGCAATCATCTGACCTCGTCGATAGGGTCCGTCCTGGGCTATCAACCGGATATGTATGATCTGGAAATCCGGGCGTATGGCGCCAATGCGCTGGCTCAAACCGGCGCACCGCCACCTACAATACCGCCAGTGGAAGTTGGGCTAATGACCATCGCTACCGCCCCGACCCAGGAAATGGCGACCGAGATAGCCAAGTTCTGCAATCCGGTCCTTTTGCATTTCCCCCTCAATCCGGACGATCCGATGCCAAGCTTTGCTTTTCCCTTCTCTCCCGCGGAAGCGGTTCTGGGAAAGCACTACGAATTCAAGTTGCAGCACGTCGTAGCGGTCGATGATCCGCTTGAGCTGGTGCGCGTTGCGAACTTCACCGTGAAACATGGAGTGCGTTGTGCCGCTGCTTAAAGATGTCGCCCAATATGTTCGTTCGAAAGCAGCCGGCCCCTTCTGGGTTACCATCGATATTTTTTGTGGCGATGCGCAGTCATTCGCGCGGGTGCGCAAAGCTGAGTCGCTCAATCGGGTAACCATTGCGGCCCTGTACGGCGTTTCGTCGAACGCGGTCAAAATCTTCGAAGTGCCGGCGTTGAATGTGGTCAAGATTTCTTTCCCTCGCCGGGTGCCTCAAGGATCGCTGCAAGATGCGGACTCCCACGCCGGACAATATTTCGTTCCGCTGCTCGAGGCCGAAATCGTCTGAACCATGTCCGATGAGGCGGTTCTTTGGAACCTTAGATCGATCGATCTTTCGCTGTTTGGGATCGATAGAATAGTCAAGAATGCTCCTCTTCGTGAGCAGGTGTATTGATCACGATGCCGAAGCTCAATGATCGAATGCTTGTTAAGCATCATGTTTTCGAGGTGTGCGCACGGCTAAAACGCACAAAAAGGTTGGCGACCAAGAATGACTTATCTACCAAAGCCTTCATTGATTCGCCCGTCTCCGATCTTTGTTATGTTTTTGCGCATGAAATTTCGTCATGCCGCACTAAGCGGAAGAAGCTATTCGCCCATGGTTTTCCTTTAAAGAGCGCAACTTATTCCCTTTGGTGCGCTCCACTTCACCGCTCGGGTCAAGGCTCGAGCGGGATTTTTCCCGCTCTCAGAAAACGCAAGCTTTGTTGATTGCAATCTAAATGAGGGGAGGGGATCAGCGCATCGCCCGTTAATTGCCGCGTTGGACCATTCCAAATCTCAAACTTCTATTCTGGTTTTTCCTCTGCAATAGTTGCGCAGTTTGCGCCGCAGACGAAAATCGCTGTCCTTATCTCCATCGGCCAAGAGCATCAGTGTCTTTGCTTTGTTCGCATGGCCCATCCGTTTGTCCCGTCGAGTGCAGTGGTTCCGCGCTGGGGCGTTTATCGTTCAGCATGTTTCTGACGGCACAAGTGTCACTCTTCGAGCGGACACTTTATGGATCTGCTCAGGGCGTATTCGACGTACTTTCGTATCGCTGCGTGCGACCGAGCAAGAACGGACATGAAAGAGAATGCGAACATTCTGTGTGATAGCCGTGTGATAGACCTTCGCTAAGTCTTTGAAAACAAAAATCACTCTACGCAATCCATCATGGGGGCTATACAAAATCGACGACTTAAGCGGTTCATTTTACTGGCGAATTTCAATTCGGGCCGAATCTAGCACGAAATCGCGTGCCATGCTTGAAAGTGATTGTAAGCGCCATCCGATTTTGCGCATCGGAAGAGCGATCTTCCAAAATTCTGAACCTCGGTGTGATGGATCTGCGATCGCCCCCTTGCGTCGTTGAGCAACGGATTGTCGGCTGCGGGGCGATTGCCTACGATCCCAGCGGGGTGAGGATGGGCATATCTTGAAAACGCTGGTTGTTCTGGTTGCGTTGGGGGTGGTGCTCTGCGGTTGTGCGCCGGTGCGGACTTCCGATGTGGGTTCGCATGGCACCCTTGCGCCGTCTCGCGTTTCGGCGCTGCCCGTTCAAGCGGCGGTTCAGCCGGGGCCGTGGCGGATCACGAAAACAGAGTGGTCGGAAGCGGACGAAGCAGGCTTTGGCCGGTTTATCCGCGCGATCGCCGAAAGCGGCTGCACAACCACGGCTTCGTGCATGCAAAGCGCGGCCAACCCCTATCGCGACAGCGATCCGACCGCCTTCGTCTTTCATGCCGATTGCGCGAAGTGGGTCTATATGCTGCGCGCGTATTATGCTTCGAAAAACGGTCTGCCATTTTCCTATGTGAGCCGGATAGCGTCCGCCGGAAGCGATCCGCGGTTCAGCGCGACATCCAATATGGCCGTCGAACGCCGGGACACCGTCGATACCGGAACGGCGATCGATGCCGTGTCGGTCTTGCGGCGGCTGCATGACGAGGTTTCGTCGGCGACTTACCGGATGGACCCCGCGCAGGAGGTTCCGCTGGAGCAGGATTTCTATTCGCCGAAGATCGCGCCGGGCGCGATCCGCGCCGGAACGGCCATCTACGATATCAACGGTCACGTCATGCTTGTCTATGATGTCACCGAAGACGGCAGCATTCTTTACATGGACGCCAATCCCGACCAGAGCGTGTCGCGGGGCGCCTATGGACCGCAGGTGCCGCAAAGCCGGATGGCGCTGGGCGGCGGGTTCAAGAATTTCCGCCCGCTGAAGCTTGAGGGCGCGCAGAAGCTGGCCGATGGCACCTATGTCGGCGGTCATGTCGTTTTGGCGGCCAACGCTGCCATCGCGGATTTCTCGCTGGAGCAATATCGCGGGACTGCTGCGAGCGCCGACGGTGAAGCCGCCCGATCGCCGTTTCGCTACAACAATGCCGCGCTCAATCTCTATCAATATGCGCGGGCATCGCTGTCACGGGGCGGCTTCGCGTACAACCCGGTGTATGAGCTTCAGGTGTCCATGACCGCGCTGTGCCGGGACGCTATCGGCAACGCGAGAGGATCGGATGCGCGCATCCAGTCCGGCGTCGCGTCGCTTTATACCGATCTGTCGCGCACAATCGCGGCTTGGAAAGAGCGCGATCTTCGCGTCGTTTACAACGGGCTTACGTTGAAAGACGCCCTGACGGACGCCTATGCCGCGCAGAACCGGGCCTGTGCCGCATCGGCGGACAAGACGGGAACGAGCCCGCTGGACCGGTATATGCACCGCTCGCCGCAGACCGACGTGCAAAGGTTGATCGCGGACATCGTCGAGCCGGAATCGTTCGCGCAGATGAAGCCGGTGGGCCGCTGACGGTCAGCGCAAGCCGCGCAGATATTGCAGGCTGGACGTTACGCTCGGCCAATAAGGCTCGGGCGGGAAATCGTGTTCGACGAAGAAATACTCCGCGCCGGATGCCTTCGCGGCTTCGATCAGCGCGGGGAAGTCCAGCGTGCCGGAGCCCACATCCGTCATGGAGCCGTCTGCGACGTAATCCTTCAGGTGAATGAGTTTGACGCGGCCTTTCAGGTTTTCGATGACGGCCTTCGGGTCTTCGCCGCCTTTCTTGAGCCAATAGAGGTCCAGTTCGAAATGGACGAGGGCGGGGTCGGTTTCGCCGACGAGCAGGTCGAATGGCCGCGCGCCGCGCGCGCCTTCGAATTCGAAATCATGGTGATGATAGGCGACGCGATAGCCTTCATCGGTGGCGCGTCTGGCAAAGGCCGTCAGTGTCGCGATCACCTTTTTCCAGTCGCGCTGGTCCGGCATCACGAAAGGCATGACGATGAAGCGGCAGCCCAGCGTCCTGGCCATCGCCAGAACCGCGTCCGGATTGGCCGCCATGTCGCTGAGGCCGACATGTGCGGACGGGCAATCCAGGCCGATCTTCTTCATATGCTCGCCAAAGGATTTGAAATCGGCGTTCAGTGGCGCGGCGAACTCCACGGAGTCGTAGCCGGTCTCCTTAATCTTGGAGAGACAGCCGAGCGGATCGTCGCGGAAAGGTTTGCGGAGCGTGTAGAGCTGAAGTCCGACGGGTTTCATGGCTTCAGAGAGCTCCTTCTTTCAGCAAATCCGCGGCGCGGTTGGCCGCGCGCGCGGACAGCGCCATATAAGTAAGTGACGGGTTCATGTTCGCGCTCGACGTCATGGCCGCGCCGTCGGTGACGAACAGGTTGGGCACCTCATGCGCCTGGCACCAGCCGTTGAGCACCGATGTCGCCGGATCGCGGCCCATCCGCGCCGTGCCCATCTCGTGGATGCGGTCTCCCGGCGGCTTGAGTTTCTCACCCGCTTTTTCCCAGGGCGTGATGTCCACGCAGCCCGCGGCCTTCAGCATCTCGGCGGCATCGCGCGCGGCTTCGCGCATCATCGCATATTCGTTCTTGCCATGCGCCACGTCGATATAGGGAACGCGCATGCCCCAGTTGTCCGAACGCGTGTTCGACAGCGTCACGCGGTTGTTGGGATCGGGCAGAATCTCGCCGAACGGCATGAGCGAGAATGTCCACGGCTTGCCGCCGCCATCGTCGTCTTCGCGCTCCGAACCGCCCAGCGCGCGCGCCTCGATGCGGCGCGTGCGGCCCGCGCCGCCCTGCAGGCCGAAACCGCGCAGATAAGGCTTGTCGTGTTCGGTCGTGCCCGCGTAACGCGGAATATAGATGCCCGTGGGGCGATCCGCCGGATCGTGCACATCGTTGAAGCCGGGATAGCGGCCGATTACGGCGTCGCAACTCAGATGATCCATAAGATTGCGGCCGACCTGATCGCTGCCATTGGCCAGCCCGCGCGGAAAGGCCTCTGATGTCGAGTTCAGAAGGATCGCAGCCGTGTTGATGGCCGATGCATTGAGGAACACGATCCGCGCTTCGTAAGTGTGGCCTTCCTTGGTGAGGCGGTTGACGGCCCGAACGCCGGTGGCGCGGCCGGTCGCGGGATCGTATTCGACCGCCTGCACGATCATATCGGTGACGATCGTGAGATTGCCGGTGGCTTTCGCCGCCGGCAGCGTTGCGGCAAGGGATGAGAAATATCCGCCGAGCGGGCAGCCATGCACGCAGCGCATCCGCTGTTCGCAGCGGTGGCGGCCGACATCCATATGCGCCTTCGTCACGCGGCTGAGATTGGCCGCGCGGCCGATGACCATGCGGCGGGTGGGAAAGGCCGCCTCGATCCGTTCCTTCGCCACTTCCTCCACGCAGTTGAGCGGGTAGGGCGGCAGGAAATCGCCGTCGGGCAGATGCGGAATCTCGTCGTAATTGCCGCTGATGCCCGCAAAGGCTTCGACATGGTCGTACCACGGCGAGAGGTCTTCATAGCGGATCGGCCAATCGACGCCGTGTCCGTCTTTCAGGTTGGATTCAAAATCCTCCGGCGCCCAGCGATAGGACTGGCGCCACCATGTCAGCGAGCGGCCGCCCAGATGATAACCGCGAATCCAGCGATAGGGTTTTCCCGGCGCGGTTTCGTAAGGATAGTCGTGATCGCTCGCCCAGAATTTGCGGTTGGATTCGAACAGCGCGTAGGCCACGCCTTCATAATAAGGATAGTGCAGATTGCGCTCGTCCAGCGGCACCTGATCGTCGCGGCGGCGCAGGCGCGCGGCCAGATCGTGGCTGTAGTCTGCGCCATGCTCGATATCGGGGCCGCGCTCCAGCATCAGGACTTTCAGTCCGCGCTCGCACAATTCCTTGGCGACCCATCCGCCGCTTATGCCCGATCCGACAACGATAGCGTCAAACTGCATCACAACTCCTCATGCGCGCGCGGCGAACAGTTCCATGGCCTGCCGTAGCGCGGCAATCGGCTCGCCGCGCGGAACGAATTCATGGCCGACCCAGTGGTCGTAACCGGCATGGTGCAGCAATCCCGCAATGCCGCGCCAGTTGATTTCCTGCCGGTCGTCCAGATCGCGCCGCCCCGGCGCGCCGGCGGTGTGGATATGCCCGATCAGGTCGAAATTCGCCTTGATGGTGCGGCTCAGATCGCCCTCCATCAACTGCATATGATAGCCGTCATAGAGCAGGCGCAGCCCCGGCGAACCGAGCTGCCGGACGATTTCGGCGCCGAAGGCCGTGCGGTCGCATTGGTGCCCCGGGTGATCGACCTTGCTGTTGAGCAATTCCAGCAGCAGGCGCACGCCGGCTTTCTGCGCATGGGCGACGACCGGGCCGAGCCCTTCGACGCAGGCGGCGATGGCGGGCGCATCGGCGCCATCGCCAAAGCACGAACCGGCGAACACGATCACGGCATCGACGCCGCCCGCGGCCGCCGAGTCGACGTTGCGGAAGACTTCCTGCCTTAGCGCATCGTGGCGCGCAGGGTCGTTGAAGCCCGATTCCAGCGCATGCCCGCTCATGGTGACGAGCGACAGGCCGAGATCGCGCGCCACGGGCCAAAGGTTTTCGGGCAGCATCTCGACACCTTGCGCGCCCGCTTCCGCGGCATCGCGCAAGAAGCTGCGCGGCTCGACCTCGCGGCCATGCGTGAAGGACCACCAGGCGAAGCTCTGCCGCATCAATGGGCTCCGCCGTTCAGGGAAACCCACTGCCCATCGGACGCGGCGCTTCGCACCGCCGCTTCGATGAAGCGCATGCCATCCACGCCGTCGGATATGCCGGGCAGGCTTGCGGTGTTGGCGTCCGCTGTGCGCTTTTCCTTATGTGCGCGCACAAGCTCCGCCGCGTCCGCATAGATCTGTGCGAAGCCTTCGAGATAGCCTTCCGGATGTCCCGCCGGAATGCGCGTGGCCGCCGCCGCGGCTGTCGAAAGATGTGGGCCGCCGCGGCGCAGGATCTGCGGCGGCTCTCCCAGTTTTGTGAAGCGCAACAGGTCGGGATCTTCCTGCGCCCATTCCAGCGATGCCGCGTCGCCATAGACGCGCAGCCGCAAGCCGTTTGCGGCGCCGACGGCGACCTGACTGGCCCAAAGCTGTCCGCGCGCGCCATTGGCCCAGCGCAGGCGGATTTGAACGTCGTCATCGAGCTTGCGTCTGGGCACGAAGCGGGAGGTTTCCGCGCCGATCGCATCCGCGCGCAGGCCCGTCACGAATGTGGAGAGATGATAAGCATGGGAGGCGATGTCGCCGAGCGCGCCGCCGGGCCCCGCGCGCTCCGGATCGCCGCGCCAATCCGCCTGCTTGTTGCCGGAAAGATCGCGCGCCAGCCAATCCTGCGCATATTCCGCCTGCACCACGCGGATATTTCCCAATGCGCCGTCCGCCACCATCGCGCGTGCCTGCCGCACCATCGCATAGCCGCTGTAATTGTGTGTGAGCACGAAGGGCTGGCCGGTACGTTTCACGGCATCTTGCAGATCGAGTGCGTCCACGAGGTTCGTCGTCAGCGGCTTGTCGCAAATGACGGCGATGCCGGCATCGAGAAACGCCCGCGCGGGCGCATGATGCAGGTTGTTCGGCGTCACGATAGCCACCGCGTCGATCCCGTCGGGCCGCGCCGCTTCGGCCTTCGCCATCGCTTTCCAGTCGCCATAGCAGCGATCGTCGGCAAGGCCCAAGGATTGCCCGAAGGTGCGCGAGCGCGCGGCATCGCTGCTGAAGGCCCCGGCAACGAGAGTCCATTTGTCGTCGATGCGCGCGGCCATGCGGTGCACGGCGCCGATAAAGGCGCCTTCGCCGCCGCCGACCATGCCGAGCTTGAGGCGGGGATCAGCGGTCAATGCCGAGCATCCTGCGATTGGCGGCCGCATCGGTGCCGGTGGCCACGAAATCGTCGAAGCTCTTGCCGGTCACATTAATATTAATAATGTGATCGCGGATGAACGGCGCGCCTTCGCGTGCGCCGTCTTCGGCGTTCTTGAGCGCGCATTCCCATTCGAGAACCGCCCAGCCCTGGTATCCGTATTGCGCGAATTTGGAGAAGATCGCCTTGAAATCCACTTGTCCGTCGCCCAACGAGCGGAAGCGCCCGGCGCGCTCCTTCCACGGTTGATACCCGCTATAGACGCCTTGTCTGCCGCTCGGGCGGAACTCCGCGTCCTTGACGTGAAACATCTTGATGCGGTCGTGATAGAAGTCGATGTATTGCAGGTAATCGAGCTGCTGCAACACGAAGTGGCTGGGATCGTAGAGCAGGCAGGCGCGCTTGTGATGATCCACCCGGTCCCAGAACATCTCCACCGTCGCGCCGTCGAACAGGTCTTCGCTGGGATGCACTTCGTAGCACAGATCGACACCGGCATTGTCGAAGGCGTCGAGGATCGGCCGCCAGCGCCGCGCCAGTTCATCGAACGCTTCTTCCACCAGCCCCGCCGGGCGCTGCGGATAGGGATAGAAATAC
>JAFECN010000065.1 GCA_018242145.1 Pseudomonadota bacterium | reverse complement strand
AGGACCAGCGCGGCCCCGCTGCTTCCGTGGCGCCCAGATGATCGCCGAAACGCTTTGCGATTTCGGCATTAAATTCGTCTTCCGGCAATTTCATCATCGCCGGCGCCAGCGTGTCCTTCTCGGTCCACACCAGCGAACTTCTATTTCCCGTCATCGGCAGGATCGCGAAGGGGCCGGAGGGCAGGAAATGCTCGTAGGCGACGCCCTCATGCGGCTTCTCGTGCTCGACGGTGGCGACGATGCCCCATTGCGGATAGGACCAGCCGATCACGCCGATCCCCATCTCCTCGCGCATCGGCGACTCGCGGCCGTCGGCGGCGACGGCGAGGGAGGCGGAAATCGTTTCGCCGTTCGACAACGACGCGACGATCTTCCCGCCCTGTTCTTCCAGACCCGTCATCGCGGCGGGGGCAATGAGGGTGATGTTCTTTTCCGCGTCCAGCGCATCGAACAGGCTGCGCCGGATGTGGCGGTTCTCGGCGATGGCGCCCATCGGCCGGCCGATCTCGCTCGAATCGAAATGGAGCGAGAACGGCGACGGCGCGCCGCCCAAGGGCGCATCCGTCACCAGAATGTCGAGGATGGGCTGGGCGTCCGTCTCCAGCTTCGGCCACACGCCCAGTGCTTCGAACATGCGCTGGCTGGAATAGGAGAGCGCGGAGACCCGGCCATCGAACTTGGCGTCGGTCGCGGCCGCCGGGGGCACCGGATCGGCCACGATCACCTTCAGGCCGCCTTGCGCCAGCGCCAGCGCCAAAGTGGCGCCCACCATGCCGCCGCCGCCGATGACCACATCCGTCTGTCTGCTCATGGCGCCAATCTAACGGGGCGGCGGACGAATTGAATGTCGATTTTTCATCCGCGGAATTTACACAAACACCAGATCTTGTGGTTGGCGGCCATCGGCACCATTCGAACGTCGTCTCTCAGCCATCTCCTCCCCTGAGGTGTTTGTCGATCTTTTGCTCCTTTTTCTGGAGGACCCCGCCTCCTCGTCCAACTTTTGGGTGGCGAACCCAAAAAAGAACATATAGTGAACAATCGCGCGGCGTGCAAGCCCCGCAGGAAAGTTTCTTGCCGTAGCGACTCTACGGCTGAAATTTATGCACCGGCTCCTGGCTGCCCAAATTTTTGGCAGCCCCCTTGCCCGCCCCGAGGCGTGCCGAAGGGATATACAAGCAATTCCAAAGACTTACCGCATCGCACCCGCGTGGCACGGTTCTTGAGAAAGTCTTAACGGCAACAAACGGGCAAGGGGACCAGCGATGAAACTCATCACCGCCATCATCAAGCCGTTCCGGCTGGATGACGTGCGCGAAGCACTGTCGGCCACCGGCGTGCAAGGCATGACCGTGACCGAGGTCAAAGGCTACGGCCGGCAGAAGGGGCACACGGAGATCTATCGCGGCGCGGAATACGCCGTGAGCTTCCTGCCCAAGATCAAGATCGAGATCGCCGTGAAGTCGGAAATGACCGACGCGGTGATCGAGGCGATCTCCGCCAAAGCCAGAACCGGACAGATCGGCGACGGAAAGATCTTCGTCACGCCGCTGGAAGCGGTCTTGCGCATCCGCACCGGCGAAACCGACGGCGACGCGCTCTGAAAATTTCGAACATCACGAAGGGGAAGAGAATGAATATCGAAGAGAGCTGTTCCATGTCCCGCCCACGCGCACATCTCCTCCCTCTCCCCCACGAAGGTGGGGGAGAGGGCTGGGGTGAGGGGGTGTTTCCGTCTTGCGCGGGACTGTCCCCCTCACCCTGCCCTCTCCCCCTGAAGGGGGAGAGGGTGAAGTGGGGCTGGAGGCGTTTTGCGATTGGTTTCATCGCAACGCTGGTTGCAGCATTCACCGCTTCCACGCCCGCCTTCGCGGCCGCGCCCAAGATCGATTCCGGCGATACGGCGTGGATGCTCACATCCTCTGCGCTGGTTCTGATGATGACCATTCCGGGGCTGGCGCTGTTCTATGGCGGCATGGTGCGCAAGAAAAACGTGCTGGCCACGCTGGCGCAAAGCTTCGGCGCGACCTGCGTGCTCACCATCCTCTGGATGATCTTCGGCTACAGCATCGCGCTGACGCCGAACGCCGACGCCGCCACCAACCAGTTCATCGGCAGCTTCAACCAGTTCATGCTGGGCAACATGGGCGTCAATTCCGTGAACCCGCTGGCGGCGACGATTCCGGAATCGGTTTACATGTTCTTCCAGATGACCTTCGCCATCATCACGCCCGCGCTGATCGCGGGCGCGCTGGCGGACCGCATGAAGTTCTCCGCCTTCATCTGGTTCATGTCGCTGTGGCTGATCCTCGTCTATTGCCCCATCGCCCATTGGGTGTGGGGCGGCGGCTGGCTGGGCAGCATGGGCGCGCTCGACTATGCGGGCGGCTCGGTGGTGCATCTGAACGCAGGCACCGCCGCGCTCATCACCTGCCTTGTGCTGGGCAAGCGCGTGGGCCTCGGCTCGACCGACATGGCGCCGCACAACCTTGTGCTCAGCGTGATCGGCGCTTCGCTTCTGTGGGTCGGCTGGTTCGGCTTCAACGCCGGTTCGGCGGTTGCCGCGAATGTGAATGCGGGCATGGCGGCGGCGGCGACGCAGATCGCCACTGCGGCGGCGGCCTGCGCCTGGGCGGGCGTGGAATGGATCGTGGCGAAGAAGCCTTCGGTGCTGGGCATGATCTCCGGCGCGGTGGCGGGGCTTGTCGCCATCACCCCGGCGTCCGGCTTCGTGGACGCGCAAGGCGCGCTCATCGTCGGCATCGCCGCCGGTATCGTCTGCTATTTCTCGGCGGTGTGGGTGAAGAAATGGCTGGGCTATGACGATGCGCTCGATGCCTGGGGCGTGCATGGCGTGGGCGGCGCGCTGGGCGCCATCCTCACCGGCGCGCTGGCGAAGAACGCGGTCAATTCCGCAGCCCATGGCTGGCTCTTCGACGGCAACGGGCACCAGATGCTCGTCCAGCTCTACGACGTGCTGGGCACCTTCGTGTATTGCGCGGTGGTGACCTTCATCATCCTGAAGGTGCTCGATGCGGTCATCGGCCTGCGGGTCTCGCGCGAAGTCGAGATCGAGGGCCTCGACATCAACCTGCACGGGGAAACCGTGCACGGCTGAGCGCTTTCCCTCCTAAAGCAGGGCGCGTCCTTCGCGGGGCGCGCCCTTTTTCTTTTTGTGCAGCGCTCGCGCCACTTCGCGATTGTCACGGCCCACCGGAGTGTGGGCCGCCCAGGTGACGCGAGATACGGTATCGAAAGTTGGGCGCAGCCCTTTCCTGCACGGATTGAGCAGATTGCACCTGGGTGGCCCACACTCCGGTGGGCCATGACAGTGGTGGGGTTGATAGAGGCGCGGCTCAACCACATTCGTAAGAATTCGTGTCGCGCATCTTTGTGATCCCTATGGTTTGTCTCGTGGCCGGGAGGACACCATGACAACGATCATCGTGCGCGAAGCGCGCAAGGACGACTTCGCACAATGGGAGCCGCTGTGGGATGGCTACACGCGCTTCTATGAGCGCGAACCGGATGCGGCGATCACCGCGACGCTGTGGCATCGCGCCTTCGATGTCTATGAGCCGATCCATATTCTGGTGGCGGAGATGGAGGGGCGCATCGTCGGCATCGTGCATTACCTCTATCACCGCTCCACCTCGCTGATCGCGCCGGTGTGTTATCTGCAGGACCTGTTCACCGAACAGGGCCTGCGCGGCAAGGGCGTGGGGCGGGCGCTGATCGAGGCGGTGTATGCGCGGGCGCAGGAGGCGGGCGCGGCGCGCGTCTATTGGATGACGCATGAGACGAATGCGACCGCGATGAAACTCTATGACACAATCGCGGAGAAGTCCGGCTTCCTGCAGTACCGCAAGAACTTCCCCTGACGGCAGGGCGGGACCGGCAGCAAGTTTCACTGGCGGCGCGGGCCGCGCAGGCGTAATCAGCGCATCCTGATCCGGGCGGGGCCGGGCGCGTCATTGTCCAACTGGGGAATTTCAACATGTCCATTCGATGCCTGCTGCCGCTTGCGGCGGCGTCCTTGCTTTTGTCCTCTGCCGCCTTTGCCGACACGACCACGGCCGGGTGGGGCGGCTTCTATGCCGGCGCGCTGGCCGATGTGAATTTCGGCCATTCGCATTTCGCGCTGCCGGGCGACATGAACGACGTGCTGCAGCAGACCAGCCACGATCACACCGCGTTTGCGGGCGGCGGATTGCTCGGCTTCAACTGGCAGGACGGCGATATGGTCTATGGCCTTGAAGGCGACCTGACCTCCGGCAACGGCACCTCCAGCGTCACCGCCTGCGCCAAGGTGGACGGCTGCTTCACCTCCGCGCACGACTCCTTCACCACCTTCAATCACCTGAAGACCGACTGGAGCGGGCGCATCCGCGCGCGCATCGGCTGGACCAGAGGCGACACGCTGTTCTATGCGGCGGGCGGCTATTCCTTCGCCGATACGAAGATGTCGCTCGTGGGCTGGTGCTACGATCCGGCCAATCCGCCGGTGCCGACAGTCTATAATTTCGCGCGGTCCAAAACGCTGTCGGGATTCAATCTCGGCCTCGGCCTGGAAACGCCGGTCAGCGACAACATCACGCTGCGCGCGGAATACCTGTTCGAGGATTTCGGCAGCACGGCCTACAAGGGCGAGGCGCCGGAATGGAACGACCGCAGCATCTCGGTGCGCAACAGCGCGCTGCGCGTGGCGGTGGCGTACCACTTCTAATGAATCTCCCTCTCCCCAAAAAGGAGAGGGTTGGGGTGAGGGGGCGTCATGGAGCGCGCTTTCACCCGATTGCATCGGCATTGCGCAGCAGCGGAGACATTCGCGCTTTGCATGCCCCTTCACCCTGCCCTCTCCCCCTTTGAGGGAGAGGGAATCTTTTTAATGAGTCGTCACGGCGTTAGGATTCACGCTTCGCACAAGGACGCGTGATCATGTTTCCCGGCCGTCTGGCGGCTTTGCCGCCCTCTTCCTTCGCCATGTTGTCCACGCTGCTCGACAGCGAAAAGCCCGGTGCGCCGGTGGTGAGCCTGTCGGTCGGCGATCCGCGCGGAACGCCGCCGCCTTTCGTGATGGCAGCACTCAGCGAACACGCCGGAGAGTTCGGCGAATATCCGGCGGTCAACGGTACGAAGGACTGGCGCGAGGCGGCGGCGGGATGGGTGCGGCGGCGGTTTGAGCTTCCCGAAGATTCCATCGACCCCGACAAGCATGTGCTGCCGCTGAACGGCACGCGCGAAGGGCTGTTCCTCGCGCCCTACATCGTGACGCCGGAGACGAAAGCGGGGGCGCGTCCGGTGATCCTGCTGCCCAATCCGTTCTACCAATGCTATTCGGCGGCGATCCTGGCGTGTGGCGCGGAGCCGGTGTTCGTGCCCGCCACGGCGGCGACGAATTTTCTGCCCGATTATGCGGCGCTGCCCAAAGCGACGCTGGAACGCACGGTCGCGGCTTATCTCTGCTCGCCGTCCAATCCCGAAGGCGCGGTGGCGGACGACGCCTATTGGCGCAAGCTGTTCGCGCTCGCCGATCGATACGAATTCACCGTGTTCGCCGATGAGTGTTATGCCGACATCTATTTCGGCCAGAAACCCGTCGGCGCGCTGACCGTGCGCCATGCGATGACGGGGGATTTCTCGCGGCTGCTGACCTTCCACTCGTTGTCGAAGCGGTCGGCGCTGCCGGGGCTGCGCTCGGGCATCGTGGCGGGCGATGCCAGGCTGATGGCGACGTTCCGCCAGTGGCGCAACTATGCGGGGCCGCAAGTGCCGATGCCGATCCTGGCGGCGAGCGCCGCGGCGTGGCGCGACGAGGATCATGTCGCCGCCAATCGCGAAACCTATCGCCAGCGTTTCGAAGAAGCGCGGCGGGTGATCGGCAACCATGCGGGATTCCGCATGCCCGCGGGCGGCTTTTTCCTCTGGCTCGACGTCGGCAATGGCGAGGCGGCGGCGCTGAAGCTGTGGCGCGAAGGCGGCATCCGGGTGCTGCCCGGCGCCTATATGGGCCGCGAAATCCTGCCCGGAAAACCCCAGTCAAACCCTGGATTTTCCTTCCTCCGGGTGGCTCTCGTTAGCGATTTGTCAACCATTCGGACAGCACTTCAGCGGATGGGCGAAATCCTGAGCGGGGGCATCTGATGGGCACGGCGCGGCGGCCGATGGGCGTGTATCAGCCACGGTCGCGCAAGGCGGCGTTCCAGGACGCCATGAGCGATGCGCGCGAGAAGCTGGCGCATGCGCTGTCCATCGTGGCGCTGCGCGGCGCGGGGCTGGCGCTCTTTCTGGCATGCGTGGCGGCGCTGATCGCGCTGGCGAGCTACAACGCCGCCGACGGCAGCCTGAACAATGCGACGGGGGCTCAGCCCACCAATCTTCTGGGCGGCTTCGGCGCGACGGCCGCCGATCTTCTGTTGCAGACCTTCGGCATCGCATCGCTGGCGTTTCTGGCGCCGCCCGCCTTCTGGGGCGTGCGTGCGATGACGGGCAAGCACCTCTCCTATGCGATGTGGCGCGCCTTTGCGTGGTTCCTCGGCACGATCTTCGTGGCGGGCGGGCTTGGGCTGGTGAACGGTCCCGCCTCGCTGCCGACGACGAGCGCGGGCGGGATGATCGGCCTCGTCGTGGCCGGGCTTTCGAACCATGCGGCGCATTTCTATCAGGCGCCGTGGATCGGCACCGTGTTTCCGCTGCTGTTGCTGCTCACCGGCTTGCCGCTGGCGTTTCTGGCCACCGGCGTTCACTTCATCCGCATGATGCGCGGCGTCGCGAATGTGCCCGCGTTCTTCCTCTGGGCGCATGGCCGCACGGCGGACGCGGTGCGCGAACTGCGCGACCGCCGCCCCAAAGCCTATGACCATGACGAAGACGACGACGACGACGATTACGAAGACGATGAAGACGACGACGGCTATGAACTGAAGATTCGGCCCGAACCCCTCGCCGCGACGCCGGGCGTCGATACCGGCGTGGACGAGCGCAAATCGGCGCTGCGCGTCAAGCGCGAGGAGCCGCGCAAGCCGGCCGCGCTGAAGCCCACCCGGCAGCCTTCGCTCGCGCTGGTCAGCAGCGAATATCAATTGCCGTCGCTGGGTCTTCTCGCCGAGCCGGTGCGTATCACCGACAATGCCGAGATCACCGACGAAGCGCTGGAAGAAAATGCGCGCATGCTGGAAGCGGTGCTTTCGGATTTCGGCGTGCGCGGGCGCATCCATGCCGTGCGCCCGGGCCCGGTGGTGACGCTGTATGAATTCGAGCCGGCGGCGGGCGTGAAGTCGTCGCGCGTGATTTCGCTGTCGGATGACGTGGCGCGGTCCATGTCCGCCGTCGCGGCGCGTATCGCCGTTATTCCCGGGCGCAACGTCATCGGCATCGAATTGCCG
Source organism: Pseudomonadota bacterium (assembly GCA_018242145.1). GTDB lineage: Bacteria > Pseudomonadota > Alphaproteobacteria > Micropepsales > Micropepsaceae > Rhizomicrobium. Next base: position 1,988 of record JAFECN010000065.1, on the reverse strand, counting down.
AACCAGCGCCGCGAGACGGTGTATCTGCGCGAACTTCTGTCTTCGGGCGAATACGAGAAGGCGCGCGCGCCGCTGACGCTGGCGCTGGGCAAGACCATCGGCGGCGAGCCGGTGGTGGCGGACCTGGCCAAGATGCCCCATTTGCTGATCGCCGGTACCACCGGCTCGGGCAAATCTGTCGGCATCAACACCATGATCCTGTCGCTGCTCTACCGGCTGCCGCCGGAATTGTGCCGCCTGATCATGATCGATCCCAAGATGCTGGAGCTTTCCGTCTATGACGGCATCCCACATCTGCTGACGCCGGTCGTCACCGATCCGAAGAAGGCGGTGGTGGCGCTCAAATGGGCGGTGCGCGAGATGGAAGAGCGCTATCGCAAGATGAGCAAGCTCGGCGTGCGCGGCGTGGAAGCGTTCAACGACCGCGTCCGCAAGGCCAAAGAAAAAGGCGAGCAGCTCAAGCGCACGGTGCAGACCGGCTTCGACCGCGAAACCGGCAAGCCGATCTATGAAGACGAACTGCTCGAACTGGAGCCGATGCCTTACATCGTGCTGGTGGTCGATGAAGTGGCCGATCTGATGATGATTTCGGGCAAGGAGATCGAAGGCGCGGTGCAGCGGTTGGCGCAGATGGCGCGCGCGGCGGGCATTCACCTGATCGCGGCGACGCAGCGCCCGTCGGTGGACGTGATCACCGGCACCATCAAGGCGAACTTCCCGACGCGCATCTCCTTCCAGGTGACGAGCAAGATCGACAGCCGCACCATCCTGGGCGAACAGGGCGCCGAACAACTGCTCGGTCAGGGCGACATGCTGCACATGATGACGGGCGGACGCATCCGCCGCATCCACGGCCCCTTCGTCAGCGATCACGAAGTGGAAGACGTGGTGAAGTTCCTCAAGTCGCAGGGCGCGCCGGAATATCTCGACGAGGTGACCGAAGAGCCCGACGAGGATGTGGACGATCCCTATGGCGTGATGGGCGGCAACTCGTCCTCAGGCGACGACACTTATGACAAGGCGCTCGCCATCGTGGCGCGCGACCGCAAGGCCACCATCTCCTACATCCAGCGGCGTCTGGAGATCGGCTACAACCGCGCGGCGCGGGTGATCGAACGGATGGAAGCCGAAGGCGTTGTGTCCAAGCCCAACCACAAGGGCATCCGCGAAGTGCTCCTGCCGGATCACGGAAGAGAGTAGCGGAGCGGGCATCGGGCAATCATGGCGGAAATCGAGCCAGATCGCCTGCCGCCACCGCCCTTCTGGCGCACACGGTACTTCGAGAATTCCGTTATGAAGCGCGCTGACCGTTGGATGATCACCTCCGGCATGGTAATTTCCGTGATGACGGCTCCTGTCTTGAAACAGCAGGAGGACAATGGCCGAATCCGTCACTGGGGTTATATCCCGGAACTGGGCCGCTGGCTGCGCGTCGTCACCCTCGAAGATGGAGAGACCATCCACAACGTGTTTCTCGATCGGAACTTCAAACCATGAGCGAGCCCATCATCTACGACCGGAGCACCGACAGCATGTACATCACGCTGCGCGAAGGCCGCGTGGCGTACACCGTTGCTCATGACGACAGGGATTTCGCCATCGATATCGGCGAAGACGACAAACCCATCGGGTATAATATTCAATTCGCCAGCAAGCACCCGGATGTGATTGCTGAAGCCCTCGAGATGCTGCAGCGCGACAACCGCATTGCAGCCGAGTAGTCTGGCGGTTCACGGTCACAGGTCTGCACAACCACCCGTTCCGGCTCTCCCCGCCTTCGGCTAATATCGCGCCCGGTCAGGATTGGGGGCGGTCATGGCACATCGGTTCATCGACATTTTGGGATTGGCATTCGTATCTCTCTGCGCCGCATCGCCAGCTTTTGCGGCGGATGCGCAGGGGTGCAAGGACCCGGCATGGGCGGCGGCGCGCATGACCGGGTATGAGATCAGTTCCTGCCAGAAGCACGACTTCGCGAAGCTGGATCT
>JAFECN010000064.1 GCA_018242145.1 Pseudomonadota bacterium | reverse complement strand
GACACTGTCGATGCGATGTTTTCCTGAACCACCGCGCTCCACGCCACCCCCTCACCCCGCCCTCTCCCCCTATAGGGGAGAGGGAGAAATGTGTGGGCTATGACCTTCTTCGGTATTCTCACATTTGCCGAGCCTCTGATCCTCGCAGGGCTGATCGTGCTGCCCGCGATCTGGTTCCTCTTGCGCGTCACGCCGCCCTCGCCCAGGCGCGTGGTGTTTCCGCCGCTGCGCCTGCTGCTGGGATTGCAGGCGACGGAGGAAACGCCCGCGCGCACGCCGTGGTGGCTGCTCCTGCTGCGGCTGATCGCGGCGGCGCTGATCATTCTGGCGCTGGCCGCGCCCTCTATCGGCGAGCCGCCGAAGCCGCTCGGCAACGGGCCGCTGGTGCTGTTCGTGGATAACGGCTGGACGGCGGCCCATGCCTGGAAGGATCGCGAGAGCGCAATTTCCGATCTTCTGAACGGCGCGGAGCGCGCGGGCCGCGCCGTGGCCATCGTGCCCACCGCGAACGCGGTGGGGCCTGTCAGCGTTCTGGACGCGGGCACGGCGCAGCGCACTGCCGAGCAGCTTGCGCCGGTAAGCTGGCTGCCGAACCGCAAACAGGCGGTTTCGCTTCTGGCGAAAACCCATTTTGCCGCTTCGCCGCAGATCGTGTGGCTGAGCGACGGCCTCGACTATGGCGACGCCGCCGATACCGCGCGCGCGCTCTCCAAGATCGGCAATGTGAAGATCCTCGCCGATGCGCCGGGGCATCTGCCGCTGGCGCTGAAGCCGGAGAGCAATCGCGCGGACGGCTTCGCCGTACACGTCATCCGCGCGGAGACGCAAGGGGCGCGCCACGGCACGGTGTCCGCGCTGGGCGCGCATGGCGAGAACCTGGCAAGCGCGCCGTTCGCCTTCGCCAACGGCAAGGACGAGACAACGGCGAACATCCGCCTGCCGCTGGAGGTGCGCAACGAAACCGCGCGCATCGTGATCGACAATGAAGACAGCGCGGGCGCGACGCGGCTTCTGGACAGCAGCACCAAGCGCCGCGCCGTGGGATTGATCTCCGCCAGCAATGCGAACGATCAGCCGCTGCTCTCCGACCTTTATTATCTGGAGAAGGCGCTGGCGCCGTATGCCGACATCACCAAAGGCTCGGTGAACGAGGCCCTGTCGCGCAATGCCAGCGTGCTGGTGCTGGCCGATATCGGGCGCATCGCGGGCGCGGACTACACGACGATCTCCAAATTCGTCGAAGACGGCGGCGTGCTGGTGCGCTTCGCCGGCGCGCGCATGACGCAGAATGTGGACGACCTCATCCCGGTGAAGCTGAGAAGCGGCGGCCGTTATCTCGGCGGCGCGCTGGCGTGGGCCGAGCCGCAGCATCTGGCGCCCTTCCCCGATGCGAGCCCCTTCCGCGGGCTTGCGGTGCCGAAGGAAGTGACGGTGTCACGGCAGGTTCTGGCGGAACCGTCCGTCGATCTGGGCGAGCACACCTGGGCGCGGCTGACCGACGGCACGCCGCTCGTCACCGCCGCGCAGAAGGGCAAAGGCTGGATCGTTCTCTTCCATGTGACGGCGGGTCCGGCATGGTCGAGCCTGCCGCTGTCCGGTTTGTATGTGGAGATGCTCCATCGCGTGCTGGAGCTTTCGAGCGGCGCGCGCCCGTCCGACATGGGCACCGGCGCGAACGCGATGTTCCCCGCCTATTCGGTGCTGGACGGCTTCGGCCACATGATGAAGCCCTCCGCCGATGCGCTTCCCTTGCGCGGCGCGCAGCTTGCGAAGATGCGCCCGTCCCGCCTGCACCCGGCGGGGCTTTACGGCAATGAAGGCGCGCAGATCGCGCTGAACGCGGTCGATGCGAAAGACGCGCTGAACCCGATAGGTCCTGTCGGCGTGACCGTGCAGGCCTATTCCGGCTCGGCGGCGCTATCGCTGCAGCCGCTTCTTCTTTCTTTGGCGCTCGCGCTGCTGCTGATCGACGCCATTATTTCGCTGGTGCTGCGCGGTTTCGGATTCGATCCGCGGCGGCTGCTGGCGCGGCTGGGCGTTCTGGCGCTCGCGCTTCTTCTTGTGCATCCGACCACCGCGCGCGCCGACGAAGCGTTCGACATGAAAGCGGCGCTCGACACCCACCTCGCCTATGTCATCACCGGCGTTCCCGATGTCGATGCGATGAGCGCGGCGGGGTTGAAGGGGCTGGGCGCCTATCTGCATGCGCGCACGTCCTACGATCCGAAGGACCCGATGGGCGTCAATCTCGACACCGACAATCTTGCGTTCTTCCCCCTGCTCTACTGGCCGATGGACCCGCGCGAGAAGGACCTGTCGCCGCAGGCGCTGTCGAAGATCGCCGACTACATGCGCAACGGCGGCACCATCCTGATCGACACGCGCGACCTGACGCTCGGCAACACGCGCGGGCCGGACAATCCGGGCGAGCAGACCTTGAAGCGCCTGCTCGGCAAGGTGGACATGCCGCCGCTGCAGCCGGTGCCGCCCGATCACGTTCTGCGCAAGACGTTTTATCTGCTGAACGATTTTCCCGGCCGCTGGGATGGCGGCAAGGTGTGGGTGGAGGCGCTGCCGCCGCCCGATCCCGATGCCGGGCCCGAACCCGCGCGCGGCGGCGACGGCGTGTCGCCCGTCATCATCGGCGGCAACGACTGGGCCGCGGCCTGGGCCATCGACAATGAAGGCCGCGCGCTGGTGGCGGTGTCGCCGGGCGGCGACCGCCAGCGCGAAATGGCGGTGCGCTTCGGCATCAATGTCGTCATGTATGCGCTGACCGGCAATTACAAGACCGATCAGGTGCATGTGCCCGCGCTTCTCCAGCGGACGGGGAAGTGACGATGAACCTGACCATCAGCTTCGCGCCCTACATTCCGATATGGCTGCTGTGGACGGCAGGTATCATCGCGGCGGCGCTGGTGATCTACGCCTTCGCGCGGCGCGCGCGCGGCGCATGGGCCCGCGCGCTGGCCTTCGCGGTTCTCATTCTGGCGCTGGCGCATCCCTTGATCGTGCATGAGACCCGCGAGCCGCTGCCGGATGTGGCCGCGATCATCGTGGATCATACCCAGAGCATGAACATAAGAGGCCGCCGCGCGGAAGCCGATGCGGCGGCGGCGGAACTGAAGAAGCAGCTTTCCGCCGACAAATCGCTGGAAGTGCGCGAGGCCTTCGTGGACACGCGCAACGCCAGCGACGATACCGGCACCCAACTCTTCTCCGCCATCGGCAACGCCCTCTCCGATGTGCCGCCGGACCGCATCGCGGGCGCCATCGCCATCACCGACGGCGAAGTGCATGACGCGCCGACCAACGGCAAGCCCGCGCTCTCCGCGCCGATCAACGCGCTGATCGTGGGCAAGCACAATGAGCGCGACCGCAAGCTGACCGTGGTGAGCGCCACGCGCTATGCCATCGTGGGCCAGCAGGCGGACATCTCGCTGCGCGTGGACGATTACGGCGGCGAAGGCGGCGCGCAGAGCGCGGAGGTCAATGTCCACATCGACGGCGTGGATCGCGGCACGCAGGTGGTGCCGGTCGGGAAAGACACCGACATCAAGATTCCCGTGGCCCATGCGGGCGAGAACGTCGTGGAACTGGAGGCCAAGCCCGGCCCGGCCGAACTGACGCTGCAAAACAATCGCGCGGTGGTGAGCGTGAACGGCGTGCGCGACCGCCTGCGCGTGCTGCTGGTGTCCGGCGAGCCGCATGCGGGCGAGCGCGTGTGGCGCTCGATGCTGAAGGCCGATCCATCGGTCGATCTCGTCCACTTCACCATCCTGCGGCCGCCGGACAAGCAGGACGCGACGCCCATCGACGAGCTTTCGTTGATCGCCTTTCCGTATGAAGACCTGTTCCTGCGCAAGCTGGGCACGTTCGATCTCATCATCTTCGATCGCTATAGCGAGCGGGGAATCCTGCCGCTCGGCTATTACGACAACATCGTGAACTATGTGCAGAACGGCGGCGCGCTATTGGTGTCGTCCGGTCCCGAATTCACGACCATGCAGAGCATCTACCGCACGCCGCTGGCGTCGGTTCTGCCAGCGCGCCCGACGAACGACATCATCACCCAGCCCTTCAAGCCCGCCGTCACCCCGACAGGCTTCGCCCATCCGGTGACAAGCGATCTGCCCGGCGCCAACACGCCGGACAACAAGCCCGCGACATGGGGCAAATGGTTTCGCTTGATCGGCGCCAATGTGGTGGCGGGCGAAACCGTGATGAGCGGGCCGGGCAACAAGCCGCTTCTGGTGCTGGATCAGGTGGGCAAGGGCCGCGTGGCGGAGCTTCTCTCCGATCATATCTGGCTGTGGGCGCGCGGCTATGACGGCGGCGGGCCGGACGCGGAATTGCTGCGCCGTCTCGCGCACTGGCTGATGAAGGAGCCGGAGCTGGAAGAAGAACGGCTGACGGCTTCGGTGAGCGGCGGCGATATCGCCATCGAACGGCATTCGATGAAGGCCGAGGTTGCGCCCGTCACCGTCACCTATCCCTCCGGCAAGAAAACGGAAGTGACGCTGAACAAGGTGTCGCCCGGCGAATGGCGCGGCACGGCGAAAGCGGATGAACTTGGCCTTTATCGTCTGACCGACGGCACCCTGACGGCGGTGACGGCGGCGGGGCCGCTCAATCCGAAAGAAGTCGCGGACATGCGCGCGACGGATGCGATCCTGAAAGCGCCGCTCGCGGCCACCAGGGGCGGCACCCACTGGCTGGCCGACAGCGGCATTCCTTCGATCCGGCGCGTTTCGCGCGGCGCCATCGCCAGCGGCGACGGCTGGATGGGACTTGTCTCGAACGACGCCTATCGCGTGACAAGCGTGGAACAGATGCCGCTGCTGCCCGCATGGCTCGCTTTCCTCATCCTGATCGGCACGCTGATATTTGCGTGGCGGCAGGAAGGGAAATAGCCGGCCGGCCTTGACAGCCGGTGCGCAAATATATACGCATAGGACATGCAGCGTCCTGAGACGGACAGAGGCAAAGTTGCGGCACGGCTCAGCCGCGACGGTTGGATCGTCCGGCATGGCGGCGATCACGATGTTTTCAAGCATCCTGCCAAACCCGGACGCATTGTTTTGCCACGGCATCGCATGCTGTCGCCCGGTGTGGCACGCGCAGTTGCGAAACAAGCCGGGTGGCTGGAGTAGAGAAAATGGCGCGCTACATTGTTCTAATCGACGGAAAAGCGGGCGCCTATGGTGTCACCGTTCCGGACATGCCTGGCTGCACGTCGGGCGCAGCGACAACGGATCAGGCCTTGCGCAATGCAATGGAAGCTATCCGGCTGTGGGCGGAAGATGCGATTGCCGACGGCGAAAAATTGCCCAAACCGCGCAGTGCCGAACAGTTGCGAAAAGACAAGGACGTTGCGGCAGCGCTGGCATCCGGAGCGGCTCTGGCGATCGTACCGCTTATCTTCGATAGCGGACGTCCCGCAAAGGCGAACCTGTCCATGGATTCCGGTTTGCTGGAAGCGATCGACGAAGCGGCCTCGGCGCGCGGACTCACGCGCTCGTCATTTCTCGCGACAGCCGCACGCGAAAAAATCGCCAGGCAAGGTTAGGCCGGCGTTCAACATCCTTCAGCCGCCCAGCCCCGCGCCGTCCGCGCACACGGGATCGTCGATCTTTGCGCGGCGTATTTCGCCCGAGAGCGAAACCAGCGCGTTCGGCGTGAGCGACAGGCCCAGCACGCGCGACGGATCGACGGGGCCGGGAAAACGCACGCGGCCCGGCGGCAGTTTCGCGAAACCTACGCGCGCATAATAAGGCTCGTCGCCGACAAGAATAATCGCGCCATAGCCGCGCCTGCGCGCTTCTTCGATGCCCCTGTTCATCAGGGCGATGCCGATGCCGCGGCCGCGCTCAGCGGACTGCACGGCGAGAGGGCCAAGAAGCAACACGTCTTCATGGCCGATCGTCACCGGCCAGAAGCGCACCGAACCGCGAAACGCGCCGCCTTCCGTCGCGACGAAAGAGAGTTCCGCTACGGCATGGACGCCCTCGCGCAAGCGGTAAGCGGATTTCGCGTAGCGTCCGGGGCCGAAGCTTTCGGCGTTCAAGGCTTCGACAAGCGGTGCGTCCTCCGGCCGCTCGTGCCGGATCTCCCAAGTCGCCGCCTCTTTGACAGCACCGGCCACGCCGCTACGCTCCGCGTCAGAAAACAGATGGAGGTTTAATCCCATGGGTGTGCTGGATGGCAAGGTCGTTCTCGTCACGGGCGGCGCGAACGGCATCGGCAAGGAATGCGCGCTGCTGGCGGCGCGCGAGGGCGCGAAGGTCGTGGTCAACGATCTGGGCGGCAGCGCGGCCGGCGGCGACGAAGGTTCGGCCGGTCCCGCCGAACAGGTGGCTGCGGAGATCCGCAAGGCGGGCGGCGAGGCGGTGTCCAATTCCGACAGCGTGTCCGACCGCAAGGGCGTGGCGCGCATGTTCGAGCAGGCGCTCGATACGTTCAAAGGCCTGCATGCCGTCATCAATCCGGCGGGCATCCTGCGCGACAAGATGTTCCACAAGATGACGGACGAGGAATGGGATCTGGTCATCGATGTGCATCTGAAGGGCAGCTACAACGTCACCCACGCCGCCATCAATCACTTCCGCGAGCAGGAAGAAGGATCGTTCGTCCTCTTCACCTCCACTTCCGGCCTGATCGGCAATATCGGGCAGGCGAATTATGCGGCGGCGAAGATGGGCATTGTCGGCCTGTCGCGCATCATCGCGATGGAAGGCTTGCAGAAGAATGTGCGCTCCAACGTGATCGCGCCGTTCGCGTGGTCGCGCATGATCGCGACAATCCCGGTGAAGGACGAAGCTTCCGCCAAGCGCGTGGAGCGCATGAAGAACTACATGCGCGCCGATCAGGTGGCGCAGCTTGCCGTGTCGCTGGCGGCGCCCGTCACCAAGGACGTTTCGGGGCAGATCTTCGTGGCGCGCGGCAATGAGATCTTCCTGATGAGCCAGCCGCGCCCCATCCGCGGCATGGCGAAGATCGAAGGCTGGACGCCGGAGACCATCGCCAACCACTGCATGCCGGCGCTCAAGCCCAACTTCCACGATCTGGGCGCGACCGTCAGCGTGTTCGGCTGGGAGCCGGTCTAGCTACCAATAAGGCGTGCGCGGCACCTTGCCGGTGAGTTCGGCAAGGCGCCGCTGCGTCGCCGCCGTCGTGTTGACGGGCAAGGTCGCGAGATCGAAGAACTGCGCCTCGCGGATTTCCAGATTGGGTTTGAAATCGATACGCGCGTTGCGCAGCCGATAGAGCCCGACAACATTCGTGACCCAGAAGACTTTCTGCGAATACAGCGCGATGAATTCCGGCGGGGTGGACTCCATCAACCCGACCTCTTCCTCCACCTCGCGCACCACCGCATTTTCGGGCGGCTCGCCGCGATCGACACCGCCGCCGGGAAGATGCCAGCCGGCGATGTAACTATGCCGCACCAGAAGAATGCGGCCTTGCCCATCCTCCACGACGCCGCGGACGCCAAAAACCGCTGGCGTTATCAGTGACTTAGCTATGATCGAAAGTTCGATGACAAAGGGCTGGCGGCGTTTCAAGGCAGAGAACCTTTATATAGTAAAACAAAGTAAGGAAGTTCTAACCAAACCGCTCTAGTCTTGGTGATCAAGTCGTTAATGGGCGTTCGACTTTGAATTTGCATTATACCATTCGCTGCTCTGCTGGACGAGGCTGCTGAGATGCCGGCTTCGGCCTATGAGCATCTGCATGCGCTTGTTGTCGAGGACAACATGCATATGCGCGCCCTGCTGCGCTCGCTGCTGCACGCGCTCGGCATCAAGAACATCGCCGAAGCGACCGACGGCGAAGCAGGCCTGCGCGAGATGCGCCATCACATGCCGGATCTCATCCTGACCGACCTTTCCATGGTGCCGGTGGATGGAATCGAGTTCACGCGGCAGATTCGCACCGCCCAGAACAGCCCGAACCCCTATGTGCCCATCATCATGGTGACGGGGCACACCGAACGGCTGCGCGTGGAAGCGGCGCGCGACGCCGGGGTCACCGAATTCCTCGCCAAGCCCATCACGGCGAACAACCTCATCTCGCGGCTTGCCGAAATCGTGGAGCGGCCGAGGCCGTTCGTGAAATGCGAAAACTATTTCGGCCCCGACCGGCGGCGGCGGAAGATGAAAGATTTCACCGGCCCATGGCGGCGCCATGACGATACCAATGAAGGCGTGGAGATCCGCTGATCATGACAAATAAAAAAGCGCCCGAAGCGGAGATCATCCAGGCCGATCAATATCCGGCCATGCTGTCGCCGGAGGCGGCCGAGTCGTTCCTGATCGAGTTGTCGCTGCGCGACACGTCCAAACGCGCGGACAAGGCGCTGGACACCAAGCGCATGCAGATCTCGCAGGCCGTGCGCGGCTATATCGAGGCACTGGAAAATGCATTCCGTTCCGGCGACCTGCAGACGATGTTCGATCAGGCCCATGAAATCCGCGGCCTGGCGGCCAATGCCGGCCTCGGCGCGGTGGGCCGGCTGGCGGACGGTCTCTACAAATATGTCGACATGTCGCGGCGCTTGGAGATGGCGCCGGACGCGGACGTGATCGTGCTGCACATCAACGCCATTGCCCGCGCCTCCAGCACGGCCGACGAAGCGAAGGCGTATGGCGAGCGCGTGGCCAAGGAACTGAACGCCCTGGTGGAGCACAAGCTGCGCGCCGTTAACCGCGCGCAAACCAAATCGGCCTGACGGCGCTAACCTTTCCGCAGCCCGCAAGCCGGGCGCGTTCATGGCTCTTTAAGCCCTCCCGTTAATACTGACAGCCAGGATCGGGGCGTTCCCGCACCTGTCGCGCGCGGATATTCCATGCTTCAACTTGCCGGTATCGGTGTTCTGTTTGCCTGCGTGTTCGGCGGCTTCCTGATGTCCGGCGGCTCGCTGGGCGTCATCTTCGAAGCGCTGCCGCACGAGATGCTGACCATTTTCGGCGCGGCGATCGCAGCGCTGCTGATCGGCGGCTCCATGTTCGAGCTGAAGAAGATCGCCGGCGAGATTGGCAAGGTCGTCTCCGGCCCCAAATGGAAGCATGCCGACTACACCGACCTGCTCTGCCTGCTCTTCCTCGTCACCAAGACGATGAAGACCAAGGGCATGATCGCGCTGGAGCAGCACATCGAGAAGCCGCAGGATTCATCCATCTTCAAGCGCTATCCGCGCATCGTGAAGGACCATTTCGCGCTCGATTTCATCTGCGACACGCTGCGCATGATGACCATGAGCCTGGAAGACCCGCACCAGGTCGAAACCGCGATGGAAAAGCAGCTTGAAAAGCATCACCATGACGCGCTCGGCCCCGCCACCGCCTTGCAGACGATGGCCGACGGCCTGCCCGCGCTGGGCATCGTGGCCGCGGTGTTGGGCGTCATCAAGACCATGGGCTCCATCAACGAGCCCCCGCCGATCCTGGGCGGCATGATCGGATCGGCGCTCGTGGGCACATTCATGGGCGTGTTTCTGGCGTACGGCATCGTGGGCCCGCTGGCGACGCGCCTGAAAGCCATCGCGGAAGAAGAAGCACTGTTCTATCACGTCATTCGCGATGTGCTGGTCGCGCATCTGCACGGCAATGCGGCGCAGATTTCGGTAGAGCTTGGCCGCGGCAGCGTGCCCAGCGAAGCGCAGCCGAGCTTTCAGGAACTGGAAGAGGCGATCAACACCATCCCGCCGGAGAAGTGATCAGCGGCGGACGCGCACGCGCGCAGGTTCGCGCGCCTTGTCATATTGCTCGGCAAGACTGACGAAGAACGTCGCCAGCGCACCGGCGAAGATGCCCAGCGGCACGGCGTAGAGCACATCCATATCGCATCCGAGCACGACGATCGCGGTGACCGCGAGGCCCGTCCATTGCGCCACGTTTTTCGGCATCCTTCGATTCCCCAACCCAACGCGCCAAGCCTAAGCTTGTTCGCGCCCGATTGAAGCGGATGTTTAATGAAAGGTTAATGGGCACAACCACCCTCCCCTTGAGGGAGGGTCGATAAAATTCAGAGCGCAGCGAGGAATTTTTCGGGAAGGGGTTAAGGCCCGGAGCTATGCCCCTCCCCGGATCGCTTCGCTCTCCGACCCTCCCTCAAGGGGAGGGTGGTTTTATTCGCCGAAGGAAATGCCCTGCGCGAGCGGCAGCGCATCGGAGTAATTGATGGTCGCGGTCTGGCGGCGCATATAGGCCTTCCAGCTATCCGAGCCCGACTCGCGCCCGCCGCCGGTTTCCTTCTCGCCGCCGAACGCGCCGCCGATCTCGGCGCCGCTCGGGCCGATGTTCACGTTCGCGATGCCGCAATCCGAACCCGACGCCGCGATGAAGCGCTCGGCTTCCTGCATGTCGGTGGTGAAGATGCAGGACGACAGGCCCTGCGGCACCGCGTTGTGCTTGGCCAGCGCGTCCTCGAATTTGGAATATTTCATCACATAGAGAATCGGCGCGAAGGTCTCGTGGCAGACGGTTTTGCTCTGCTCCGGCATTTCCACGATGGCGGGATGGACGTAGTAGCCGTTCGCGAATTTGTCTGCGAGGGCACGCCCGCCGCCGGTGACCCTGCCGCCCTCGTCCTTCGCGGACGCCAGCGCGCGCTCCATGCCTTCGAACGCGGCCTTGTCGATCAGCGGACCGACCAGTGTTTTGGCATCCAGCGGATTGCCGATGGGAAGACCGGCATAGATCTTCTTCAGCGCCGGAACGAGCTTGTCATAAACCAAGTCATGCACGAACAGACGGCGCAGCGTGGTGCAGCGCTGGCCCGCGGTGCCGACCGCCGCGAAGGTAATCGCGCGCTGCGCCAGATCGAGCTTGGCGGACGGCGCCACGATCATGGCGTTATTGCCGCCCAGTTCCAGAATGGATTTGCCGAAGCGCGCCGCGACAACCGGCGCAAGCTCGCGGCCCATGCGCGTGGAGCCGGTGGCGCTGACCACCGGAATGCGCGCGTCCTTCGCCAGCATTTCGCCGACATCGCGCAAGCCGAGAACGACCTGCGAAAGATGGGCGGGGGCGTTGCCGAATTTCTTCACCGCGCGTTCGAACAGCGCCTGCGTGGCCAGCGCGGTGAGCGGCGTCTTTTCCGACGGCTTCCAGATCACGCTGTCGCCGCAGACCAGCGCCAGCGCCGCATTCCACGCCCACACCGCGACCGGGAAGTTGAACGCGGAGATCACCGCAACGGGACCGGCGGGATGCCACGTCTCCATCATGCGATGGCCGGGGCGCTCGGAGGCGATGGTGAGGCCGTAAAGCTGACGCGAAAGACCGACCGCGAAATCGCAGATGTCGATCATCTCCTGCACTTCGCCCAGGCCTTCCTGAACGATCTTGCCCGCTTCCAGCGTGACCAGCTTGCCGAGCTGTTCCTTGTTGGCGCGCAGTTCTTCGCCGAACAGGCGCACCAGCTCGCCGCGGCGCGGGGCGGGCACGTCGCGCCACGCCTTGAAGGCTTCCACGCTGGCCGCGATCTTCTTCTCCACCGAAGCCGTGTTGTCATAGGCCACGCGCGCCAGTTCCGCGCCGTCGATGGGCGAACGGGCGATGACATCGCCGGAAGATTTGATGCCGAAATGGGCGAGAATGTCGTTCATATTTCCTCCAGTCGTCATGGCCGGGCCTGACCCGGCCACCCATCCGGCGTACGTCCGTACGCCGATTAGACTCTTTTCGCTCGCGGACGCTCGCGCGATGGGTGGCCGCCTCAAGGGCGGCCATGACGTGTTATTAGACGTAATACTTGCCGAAGCGGTTGGCGAGGAAGTCGGACAGCTTCGCCTGCTCCTGCTTCACGAAACCCTTGTTCGGCAGCTTGCCTTCGACCAGCAGGTCCACCATCGAACAGATGCCGGTGGCGGTGGTGATCTGGATGGCGCTCATCAGGCGGCCGCCGACATTCTGCGCATAGATCTTCTTAGCATAGCTCTCCTGCGTCAGACGGCCATCGATCCAGCCGGACACGGTGACGAACACCAGCACCACGTCCTGATAGGTGATCGGGATGGCGGTCTCGAGAACGTCCTTGAAGATGTCGCGGCGCGTGCCGAGGTGCAGGTCGCGCACCAGAAGCTTCACGATATCGCGGTGGCCCGGATAGCGCGCGGTCTTGTAGTTGAGGTTCTCGACCTTGCCCTCCAGCGTCTCGCAGAGCGTGCCGAGGCCGCCGGAGGTGTTGAACGCCTCATATTCCACGCCATCGAGCGTGAACTGTTCGAGTTCTTCCAGCGCCGGCACTTCGGTGCGCACGCCGTCGCGCACCGCTTCGCACGGGTTGCAGTATTCGTTGATCAGGCCGTCGGTGGACCAGGTGAGATTGTATTTCAGCGCGTTGTGCGGAAACACCGGCAGCGCGCCCACGCGCATCTGCACGTCGCGCAGCTTCTCGAATTTCTGCGCGAGGTCATAGGCGACAATGGAGATGAAGCCCGGCGCCAGCCCGCATTGCGGAATGAACGCGGTGCTCGCGCCTTCCGCCAGCTTCTTGATGGTGCGGGTGGATTCCACATCCTCGGTGAGATCGAGATAATGCGCGCCGGCGCGCTTGGCGCCTTCGGCGATGATCGGCGTCAGGTGATAGGGCGTCGCCATCAGGACGATGTCGTTGCCTTCGACTTCCTTGGCGAAGTCCTTCGGGTTTTCGATAGTGACCTTGCGCAGCGAGACGTTGTCCTTGCGCGGCATGCGCTCGAGGCTAGCGGCATCGCGGTCGGCGACCGTGACCTGATAATCCTTCGTGCCGCTCAAGAATTCGGTGATGGCCACGCCGATCTTGCCGCCGCCCACAAGCATGACTTTCCGCATCGCCAAATTCCCTTTGTAAATCAGCCGCTTGGATACACCGGGCGGGCGACGGAAAAGAGACAGCGAAACGCCGGAAAACCGGCTATGGTCCGGCGAATCGCAGGGGAAACCGGCGAAATGCCGATGCGATCGAAGCGAAGCGGAGGGAGCCAAAGATGAGGGACAGTGACAGCAAACTCATCGCTCTTCTGAAAGCCAATGCCCGCGAACCGGCGGCATCGCTGGCGCGCAAGCTGGGTGTCGCCCGCTCCACGGTGCAGGAGCGCATCGCACGGCTGGAACGCGAACGTATCATCAAAGGCTACACCATCCGCGTCGCCGACGATGCCGACGCCCGCACCTTGCGCGCCGTGGTGATGATCACCGCCGATCCCAAGCAGGCCGACCGCGTGAACGCGGAACTGAAGAAGATGGCCGAGGTGCGCTCGCTCTCCGCCGTCTCCGGGGCTTATGACATGATGGCGATGGTGGAAGCCGACACGCCCGCGCGCATGGACGCCGCGCTC
Organism: Pseudomonadota bacterium; assembly: GCA_018242145.1. Lineage (GTDB taxonomy): Bacteria > Pseudomonadota > Alphaproteobacteria > Micropepsales > Micropepsaceae > Rhizomicrobium. The sequence continues at coordinate 2,739 of JAFECN010000064.1, read as the reverse complement.
GACCGCATCGGCAAGGCGCATGGCGTGGCGCGGACGGTGTCGTCGATCGTGTTGAGCGAGAAATTCAGCCGGTGAAAAGCGAATGGCGAATAGCGAGTAGCGAATAGGAAAAGAACAACCCCTACTCGCTACTCACTACTCACTACTCGCTCAACTGTGCAGCGCGCGCACGCTCTGGCTGTGCGAGCGGATGGTAAAGCCGGCCTTGGTGAGCGTTTCGCGGATTTCGGCACCGTGCTCGGCGTCGCGCGCTTCGATGGTCAGGCCCAGATCGGCGGATTTCACCGGCATGTCGGTCATCATGCGGTTGTGCGAGACGTCGAGGATGTTGCCCCCCGCTTCGCCCACCACGGTGGCGATCTTGGCGAGCCAGCCGGGACGGTCCTCGATCTCCACGACAAGCTGTAAAATGCGGCCCTCGCGCATCAACTCGCGCAGGATGACGTTCGACAACAGGCGCATGTCGATATTGCCGCCGGAAATGACGACGCCGACCTTCTTGCCCTTGAACAGATCGGGATTGGCCACAATGGCCGCGAAAGCCGCGGCGCCCGCGCCTTCCACCACCGTCTTTTCGATTTCGAGCAGCGTGGCCACGGCCTTCTCGATCTCGTCCTCGCGCACCAGCAGAACGTCTTTCACCTGCTCGCCGACGATGCGGCGGGTGATCTCGCCGGGCTGCTTCACCGCGATGCCTTCGGCGATGGTCTGGCCGGAGCACGGCAGATCCGCCTGCTTGATCGCGTCGTACATGGAAGGATAAAGCGCCGTCTCGACGCCATAGATCTCGATGCCCGGCTTCAACGCCTTGGCCGCGATGGCAATGCCGGAGATCAAGCCGCCGCCGCCGATGGGAACGACCAGCGTGTCCACGTCCGGCGCATCGGCCAGAAGCTCCAGCGCCACCGTGCCCTGCCCCGCGATGATCAGCGGATCGTCGTAGGGATGGACGAAGGTGAGGCCTTCTTCCTTTTCGATGGCGTGCGCGCGCTCGGAGGCTTGCAACAGCGTCGCGCCGTGCAGCACCACGCGGGCACCGAAATTCTTGGTGTGCTTCACCTTGTTGAACGGCGTGCCTTCCGGCATCACAATGGTGGCCGGAATGCCGAGGCGGCCCGCGTGATAGGCGACGCCCTGCGCGTGATTGCCCGCGCTCATCGCCACCACGCCGCGCTTGCGCTGTTCGGGCGTGAGCGATGTGAGCTTGTTCAGCGCGCCACGCTCCTTGAACGAGGCGGTGAACTGCAAATTCTCGAATTTCAGCCAGACGTCGCAGCCCGCGATCTTGGACAGGGTGCGGGACAGATGGGTCGGCGTGCGCTCGACAACGCCGTCGATCACCTTGGCGGCGGTGCGCACGTCATCGATGGTGATGTCGGTTTTGTGTCCGGCGGAGGAAGCGGTTTTCGCCTGATGGGCCAAGGAAACGGTCCCCATTTTGCGCCCGGCTGGTAGCAGCGGAGGGATTTGAACCCCCGACCAAGGGATTATGATTCCCCTGCTCTACCACTGAGCTACGCTGCCGGATGGCCAGCCAAGGAGGCGCGGTTTAAGGGCGGGGACCGGGGGTGTCAAGCACCTATGGTCCATCCCGTAAGAGGGCTGCGGCCAAAGCTTACTGCGCTTCCGCGCCTGTCAGATAGAGTATGCCCTCATCATAAGCCACATAGATGTGAAGCTGCCGCAAGACGCTCATCCCCAGAACGATGCTCGCGTCGCCGTAGCGGTCGAGACGAAAATTATGCTGCGGTATAAGCGTGATCTGTGGATTTGTGACCGCAATACCGTCAAATACGAGGGACCCGAAGGGGAAGGTGTGAACCGGCACCCATTCCCCACCGTTTATTTTTTCCGATCCGGCAGACTTCAATCGCGGATCGTTGTCGCTCCAGCCAAAGAGACTCTTTGCAGCGTCTTCGCTCATGACGGAAGAAGACGAACCCGTATCGAAGATCACCTTCACCGGCTTGCCGTCCAGATACGCGCGAACAACGATGTGATGGCTGCCGTCCGTCTTCAGCGGAATTGCCGCGAACGCTTCACGCGTCCAGTAGACCGCGTGGCCGAGACAGGTGTTGTGAACGAAAAGATTGAATTTGCCGCGATAGAAATCGAACTCGACGTCGTAGTTCCTGAGCACGTCATATCCGAGCAAACCGGGCGAAATGACCGTCGTCAGCAGGTTGGGGATGGCGAGAAGGGTAAAATCACCGCTGGAACGAAGCGATCCCAAGGCGAAGGAATGAACGGTCGTCGTGTAGTCAACCTCTATGTTGTTCAGGAAATGGCCGCCGCTCCCCGTGTAAGTAAGCCTGCTATTGAGTTGCATAGCCGCATCTAGCGATACGGAACTGGCAATCGATCCGGTATCGACGGTCAAATTCATGAGTTGATCGTTGATGGCTACGGGAACGGCGAACTCTCCATCCGAAAAAGTCTGCATGTCGAGGGAAACCAATTTTCTCATCATGCACGGCTGGGCGCCTTCGGCCGAAGCGGCTTGAGGCAACCATGCAATCACGGCGGCGGCCCACAACATCAGCCGATACATAAAAGTCCGAACGGATTGTCCGCGCATGGCTTCAATGCATCCGGGAAAGCTCTATCGACGCCAGCCGATTCATATTCACGCCGACATCGCAGGTGTTTAGAACCTGTTTGAGAAAGCGCCTGGCCTCGGTATCGTTACCTTGCATGCCGTACCATTCGCCAAGCAGGAAGTTCGCAGTGCACTGGTCG
>JAFECN010000063.1 GCA_018242145.1 Pseudomonadota bacterium | reverse complement strand
GCACCGTCTCCGTCAATCTCAAGATCGCCGATGCAAAGGAAAGCGATTACACCGCGCTCGTCATCCCGGGCGGCGTGATGAACCCGGACAAGCTGCGCATCGACGACGACGCCATGAGGATCGTCCGTTCCTTCCTGTCCAGCGGCAAAGTGGTCGCCGCCGTGTGCCATGGGCCGTGGCTTCTGGTGCAGGCCGATGCGCTGCGCGGCCGCAAGGCGACGTCCTATCCCTCTATCCGCAAGGATGTGGAGAATGCCGGCGCGAATTGGGTGGATGAGGAAGTCGTTGTGGACAATGGCATCATCACCAGCCGCAAGCCGGACGATCTGAACGCCTTCGTCGCCAAGATCATCGAAGAAATCGAGGAAGGCCGCCACGAACGCCGCCAGGCGGCGGAATAGATGTCTCTTCTATTCGTCATGGCCGGATAAGCCCGGCCATGACGGTTTTATTCTGGACGTTCACCGCGCCTTGCGCTTCTTCGTGTTCGTGTTGGCGGCTTTGGGCGCGGGCCTGCCCTTGTTCTTCAGGCTCTTCTTCAGGGCGTCCATCAGGTTGATGACGTTGCTTTCCTCCACCGGCTCCGCGACGACAAGTTTCTCGCCCTTCTGCTTGCGGCGAATGAGATCGCGCAAGGCGCCCTCATAGCGATCCTTGAACTTGTCGGGATCGAAGGGCCCTTCCTGCTGCTCGATGATCTTCTCGGCGATCTCCACCATCTGTTTGCTGGGATGGGCGGACGGAATATCTTCGAAGGCCTTCGCCGGATCGACCACTTCGTTGCGCATCCGCAGCGTCGTGGCCACGATGCCTTTGTCGCGCGGCTCCAGCGCCACCAGCCGCTCGCGGGTGTGCATGACGACGCGGCCCAGCGCGATGCGGCCGGTCTTCTCCAGCGCCTGACGGATCACCACAAAGGCATCCACGCCTTCGTCATCGTTCGGCACCATGTAGTAAGGCTGGTTCCAGAACAGCCGATCGATATCGTCCGCATCCACGAAGCGTTCAATCTCGATGGTGTGCGTGGTTTCCAGCTTCACGGCGTCCAGCTCGTCGTTGTCGAGAACGATATATTTGTTCTTCTCCAGCTCGTAACCTTTCACCAGATCCTTGCGCTCCACCGGCCCGGTGTCGGGATCGGTGGGCACCATGCGGATGCGGTTGTTGGTTTCGGGATTGAGCAGATGGAACGAGATGTCGTTAGCGCGGCTCACCGCGCCGAACAGCGCCACCGGACAGGACACCAGCGACAGCCGCAGATTGCCCTGCCAGATCGGCCGCGCGGAAAGCCGGGCTTCGCCGGTATCGTTCGCGGCGCGCGCCTTGTGGTGAACGGCTTTACGCTTGGCGGCTTTCGCCTTCTTTCTTGCGGCCATGTCCGGAAATCCCGATCGTCCCGGGAGGAAACGTCCGGCAACCGGGAATGTTTCTCAAGGCCCCGGGACAGCTATTCCGCGAGGAATTTCTCGACCGTATCCATGAACACGCCGAACCGGTCGTGATGGGACCAGTGGCCCGCCCCTTCGATATTCACCAGCCGCGCGTTACGAAAATGCCTGATGCGCCCATCCTTCGCCGGATCGGACGCCCAGCTTTCCGTCCCGCGGATCAGCAGGACGGGCGCGGTGATCTGCTCCCAAATCTCGCGCTGCTCTTCCGGCGGAAGCCCCGCCGGTCCGCCGCCCAGCCGCACGGCGTTGTCGAACTTCCACGACCAGGTACCGTCCTCGTTCTGGTTGGCGCCGTGAAGCGTGAGGTGCCATGCCTGCTCTGGCGAAAGATGCTTGTTCTCCTCCTGCATGCGCGCGACGGCGGCGTCGAGCGTGGCGTAGCGGCGCGGCAACTTGCCCGCGGCTTCGCGCTTCATCTCGATCCATTTGCGGATGCGCGTGCCGATGCTGTCTTCGCGGATGCGCTTCAGCATGTCGGGCGAAGGCCCCAGCCCCTCGATGGCGACGACCTTCTTCACCGTTTCCGGAAACAGCCCCGCATAAAGCAGCGCGATGGAGCCGCCGAGCGAATGGGCCAGAATGGTGACCGGCGCCATGCGCTTCTGCTGCACAAGCTGGGCGATGTCATAGACATAGTTGATCTCGCCATAGCCGCCGCCGTTGGCCCACGCGCTGTCGCCATGCCCGCGCAGATCCGGCGCCACGACGTGAAAGCGATCGCGCAACCGTTCCGCGACCCAGTCCCAGTTGCGGCAATGATCCCGCCCACCGTGGATGAGCAACAGCGATGGCGCGCCATCATGGCCCCAATCGACATAATGCAGCCGAAGGCCTTGGGAGAAATAGAACTGTGAGGTGGGACCTTGCATGACCGAACCGATAGCATCCGCCCGAAAGATCGGCCCCCGCGCCCGCTTTCTCAAGCTTGCGCGGCGCATCGCGCTTCATGCTGCCGGGAAAACCTGGAGCGGGCGAGGCGAATCGAACGCCCGACCCCTTGGCAACGGTGCCACACTGCTCAAGAAGTGGCTGAAATCAAAGCCTTTCTCGCTACTTCGTTACGCAACATAGCGCAAACGGCTGTGGAACAAGAGCGACCGTAGTCCCGAGGTTTTCTCAAGGAGCAGTCTCTGGGCATGGCGGAGACGCGCCTCGTTGGTGTTTTGATACCTATGGATCTCCCGGAAACCCATACCCAAAGGCGAGGTCTGCCGATTGGTAATCACGGATGGCGATCATATGGCAATTGGAGCATCAAACCCGATCGGGATCCGGCCGTGTATGGATCTCCTGCCGCCCAAATTCTTCCGCCGTGGGAGCAAGTCCGTATGGCTTCACAAGCGCCCAGACATGGGCGGGGATCATGTTGCGGAGGCGTCGTGGCTTTTCGCGGCGCAGATGCACGATGGTTTCCACCGCTTTCATCTCGACGCGCGCGCGCGCAAATTCCAGTCCGCGCGGCCCGACGATAGGCATCAGCCAGCCGACGATCGTGCGAAGGAAATCCGGCATGCGCCGCAAGGGAAGACCGCCGGCTGCGCGTTCGGTATTGGCGAGAAAGCCCCTGACAGGCCCGCGCCGGTTTCCCGCATTGCCGGGCTCGGCAATCCGCACATCGTCCCCCAGAAGGCCAAGCAATTCCTCGCCGCGCGCGTTGCGGACCAGCAGCCACTGCTCGCCTTGCCCGCCCATGTAACCGACGGTGATGTCGGCGAGCACATTGGTGTAGTCGACGCAGGTGCGGCAGGTCAGGGGAAAGAAATCGCGGGGCAGTTGAGAGATCGGCAGTTTCAGGAACGGAATGACTTTCACGCGCCCGTCCGAGAAGCGCAATTCGACATGATAGTCCGCCCGGAACTCCAGATAGGTAATGGTATCCGGATCGGCCGACAGCAACGCCAGAAAATCGTGAAAGCGTTCGGTCGTCGTGTTGTCGGAGCAGGGCGTGCCGATCACATAGAGCCGCTCGAAGCCGAACTGTTCTTCCAGCGCGCGCAAGGCATAGACTTGGCAGGGAATGCCGATGATCGCGAGGCGCTTGTAGCCGCGCGCTCTGGCCGGTTCCAGAAGCGCCAGCAGCGGCGCATAGCCCATCCGCATCCCTCGGCAGTGCGCCATGCCTTCGGCCTTCGTCACCAGAACCGGAACGGGCCGCCAGCGGTCATCCGGATGCGGCGCCATGGTCGCCACCGCGTCCACCGCCTCCGTTTCCAGCAGGCGTTCGGCCATGCGCGTGGCGATTCCGGTCCATTGCGCGCCCGCAATCGGATTCTTCAGCGATGCGCGCACCATGCGCCGGAACGGGCCGAAATGGATTTCATCCGGGCGCGCCGCATCGCGCGCGCGGCCATGCACGCGGGTTTCGAGCGCGGGATAGTCCGGCTTGATGAACTGGCAGGCCGCGCCGCAGCGCTTCGGATTGCTGCTGCGTGAAATACCGCAATCGGTGCAGAGATCGCGCGGCGCGGCAGCGGCGAGCGGCGGTGTCCAGAGCGCCGCGTTGCCGTCGCTGCGGCCCGCATCCGTCACGCCGCGCCTTTGACCAGCGCGACCAGCCGCGCGACATGCTCCGGCGGCGTCGGCTGCATCACGCCATGTCCGAGGTTGAAAACAAAAGGCTTGCCCGCCATCGCGGCGACGAGGCCGCGCACCTCGCGCTCCATTGCCGCGCCGCCGTGCAGCAGGAGGACCGGATCCAGATTGCCTTGCACCGCGATCCCGTCCGGCATGACGGCAGCGGTAAGATCGGTCATGTGATCGATACCCACGGCATCGACGCCGGTGAGCGCCGCGTATCGGGCGACATGCGATCCGGCGGCGCGCGGAAAGCCGATGATGGGAATCGCCGGATGCTTCGCCTTCAGGGCGCTCACGATGCGCTTTGTCGGTTCGATCACCGCGGTATCGAACAGCGGCGCGGGAACGGCGCCGGCCCAACTGTCGAAAAGCTGAAGCGCTTCCGCACCGGCTTCGATCTGGGCCATGAGGTAGGAGATCGTCGCGGCCGTGATGCGATCGATGACGGCAGAAAAGAGCGCAGGCTCGCTCCAGGCCATCGCGCGCGTGCGCTCGTAATCGGTGCCGCCTTCGCCTTCGATCATATAGGTCGCGACCGTCCATGGCGCGCCAGCGAAGCCGATCAGCGCCACGGTGTCGGGCAGCGCCGCGCGCACGCGCTTGATCGTCTGCATCACCGGCGAAAGCGTCTCGGCGAAGCGGGCATCGCTCAGTTGCGCGAGCGCCGCCGCGTTGCGGATCGGGTCGAGCTTCGGGCCTTCGTTCTCGACGAATGCCACGCTCTGTCCCAGCGCATGAGGCACGAGAAGAATATCCGCGAAGAGGATCGCCGCATCCATGCCGAAGCGGCGCACCGGCTGCAGGGTCACTTCGGTGGCCAGCTCCGGATCGAGGCAGAAGGCGATGAAGTTTTTCGCCTTGGCGCGCAGCGCGCGATACTCCGGCAGATAGCGGCCGGCCTGGCGCATCAGCCACACGGGCGGCCGCGCCGTGGCATGACCCTGAAGATTTTGTAGAAGCGGTTTCATAAGATTCCGCGCGGGTTTCTGGGGGCTTGGCGTTCCCGTCCGCATCACCACGCTCCGACTTCGTTCGGCTGAAAATCCGCGCCGGCCTCGGCGCGGATTTCGGCGCCCAACCGGCGGCCGAGCGCATCGGCGCTGTCATGCGGATGGGCGCCCAGACCGACCGTTTCGGTTCTGCGCCAGCGCCTTGCGCCGTCCGGCGTCAAAACCTCGCCGATAAAGGACAATGTGTTGCCTTCGACTTTGGCCAAGGCACCGATGGGTGTGCGGCAGGACCCGTCGAGCGCATCCAGAAAGGCGCGCTCGGCCGTCGTGGCGATCTCGAAATCGACAAGCGTGAGTTTCGCGAAGGCGGCGCGCGTTGCCGTGTCGTCCGTGCGGCAGGTGATCGCCAGCGCGCCCTGTCCGGCGGCGGACGGCATCGCATCGCTGGCGACCAGAGCCGTTGCGTTGCCGGCGAGGCCGAGCCGCGTGAGGCCCGCCAGCGCGAGGAACGTCGCGTCGATATCGCCCTCGGCGAGCCGCTTGAGCCGTGTCTGCAAGCTGCCGCGCAAGGTGACGACTTTCAGATCGGGGCGCAGATGGAGCGTTTGGGCCTGCCGCCGCAGGCTGGCGGTGCCCACGACCGCGCCCTCGCGCAATTCCATCAGATCGTCGGCCTTGTTGCAGATGAAGGCATCGCGCGGGTCTTCGCGCGACGGCACGCAACACAGGATTTGACCGGGCGGAAGTTTCGTCGGCAAATCCTTCATCGAATGGATCGCCGCATCGATGCGATGGGCGTCCAGCGCTTCATCCAGCTCCTTGGTGAAAAGGCCCTTGCCGCCCGCGTCCTGCAGGCGCTTGTCCAGAATTTTGTCGCCCGTCGTGGTGAAGCTTTCGATGGGAAAGTTCGAATTGTCCGCACCCAGGGCGGACGCCAGCATGTCCCGCACCAGATGGGCTTGCGCCATCGCGAGCGGCGAGCCGCGCGAACCCAATCGGATTTGGGTCATGGCCACCGGGCGGAGGGAGGCATGGAGGAGAGAATGCTTTCGACATTGCCGCCGGTTTTCAAGCCGAAGGTCGTGCCGCGGTCGTAAAGCAGATTGAATTCGACATAGCGGCCGCGCCACTTCGCCTGCTGCGCGCTTTCCGCGCCGGTCCAGGGCTCGTCGATGTGGCGGCGCACGAGGGCGGGATAAATCTCGCAAAAGGTCTTGCCCACGCCCTGGGTGAAGGCGAAGTCGCGATCCCAGTCGGCATCCAGATGATCGTAGAAGATGCCGCCGACGCCGCGATGTTCGCCCCGGTGCGGCAGAAAGAAATACTCTTCCGCCCATTTGGAATATTTTGGATAGAAGGCCGGATCGAAGCCGTCGCACGTCTGCTTGAGCCCGGCGTGGAAATACCGCGCATCGGGGTGCGTCGCGAACCGCTGTTCGTCCACCGTGGGGTTCAAATCCGCGCCGCCGCCGAACCAGCATTCGGTTGTCACCAGCATGCGCGTGTTCATATGGACCGCCGGGATGCGCGGATTTTTCATGTGGGCGATCAGACTGATTCCCGACGCCCAGAAACGCGGGTCCTGCGATGCGCCTTTCACGTGCCTGGCGAAATCGTCTGCGAAATGGCCGTGGACCGTGGAAGTGTGCACGCCGACCTTTTCAAACAGGCGGCCGTGCATCATGCCCATCACGCCGCCGCCAAGGTCCTCGCCCTCCGCGTCTTTCGCGCGCTGCCATGGGATGCGTTCGAATTTTCCCGGGACGCCGGGATAAAGCGCATCCGGCGCTTCGCGCTCCAGTGCCTCGAATATCTCAATGATGCTGTCGCGCAGATTTTCAAACCAATGGCGTGCGCGTGCCTTCCGGGTTTGCATATCGTCGGCGCGATCATCTGATGTCACGGGCATTCTGGCAGCAGATAGCAAAGCGCAATTCTCCCCACGCCCTTGCGATGATTTTACGGAGCGCGCGACCTTCCAGAGAGATTATATGTCCAATATTGTGGACGTCAATTCCAATTGACGGTAGTGTATTTTGGGCAAATGGTCTGAGTCATGACGGGAACCACACCGCTTCTGGATACGGTTGCAAGCCCAAAAGACGTGCGCGCCCTGTCGCAATCGGATTTGCGCCGGCTCTCGGATGAACTTCGATCGGAAACGATTTCCGCCGTCAGCGTGACGGGCGGTCATCTGGGCGCCGGGCTTGGCGTCGTCGAGCTGACGGTGGCTTTGCATTATGTGTTCGACACGCCCGACGACATTCTTATCTGGGATGTCGGGCATCAGGCTTATCCCCATAAGATCCTGACCGGCCGCCGCGACCGCATCCGCACGCTGCGCCAGGGCGGCGGCTTGTCCGGATTCACCAAGCGCGCGGAAAGCATCTACGATCCCTTCGGCGCGGCGCATGCGTCCACGTCCATTTCCGCGGCTCTGGGCTTTTGCGTTTCGCGCGATCGCGAGAATTCGCGCCGCAATGTCATCGCGGTGATCGGCGACGGCGCGATGTCCGCCGGCATGGCGTATGAAGCGCTCAACAACGCGGCGTCCGCGACGAAGCGGCTGATCGTGGTGCTGAACGACAACCAGATGTCGATCTCGCCGCCGGTCGGCGCGTTGAGCGACTTTCTGAGTGGGCTCTCCGAAAAAGATGCCCGCAAGGACGTGTCCGGCGGCCGGCTCTTCGAGGATTTGGGATTTCGCTATATCGGCGTCGTCGACGGTCATGACACCGACGCTCTGGTGCCGGCGTTGCGCGAGGCCGCGCGCGAGGACGGCAGACCGGTCCTGGTTCATGTGCGGACCTGCAAGGGCAAAGGCTACAAGGCCGCCGAAAGCGCCGCCGACAAATATCATGGCGTCGTCAGTTTCAACGTCGTCACCGGCGAACAGCAGAAACCGAGCGGCGCCCCGCAAAGCTTTACCGATGTTTTCGCGCAAAGCCTGATCGCCGCCGCCGAATCCGATTCCAGGATCGTGGCGATCACCGCCGCGATGCCCGCCGGGACCGGCCTGGACAAATTCGCCGGAAGATTCCCCGAGCGTTTCTTCGATGTGGGTATCGCCGAGCAGCACGCGGTCACCTTCGCAGCCGGTCTGGCGGCCAGCGGCAGCAAGCCCTTTGCCGCGATCTATTCCACGTTTTTGCAGCGCGGCTACGACCAGGTCGTGCATGACGTGGCGTTGCAATCGCTGCCGGTGCGCTTTGCCATCGATCGTGCGGGGCTTGTCGGCGCCGACGGCCAGACGCATGCGGGATCGTTCGACATCGGCTATCTCGGCGCGTTGCCGGGATTCGTCGTCATGGGCGCCGCCGACGAAGTCGAGCTTGCGCGCATGGTTGCGACCTGCACAGCCATCGACGATGGCCCGTCCGCCGTACGCTTTCCGCGCGCCAGCGGCACGGGACTTCCCATTCCGCAAAATCCCGAACCGCTGGACGTCGGCAAAGGCCGCATCCTCCGCGAAGGCACGCGCGTCGCGCTGCTCTCTTTCGGACACCGCTTGGCGGAGGTCACCGGCGCGGCGAACAAACTCGCGGCGCTGGGCATTTCCGCGACGATTGCCGATGCGCGTTTCGCCAAGCCGCTGGATCACGATCTCATTCGCCGTCTGGCGAAGAGTCACGAGGCGTTGATCACTGTGGAGGAAGGCGCGGCCGGAGGTTTTGGTGCGTTCGTGCTCCAGTTCATGGCGCGCGAAGGCCTGCTGGATCGCGGGCTCAAGGTGCGCACCCTGCATCTGCCGGACATCTTCCAGAACCACAACGCGATCCCGGCGCAGATTGCCGAGGCGGGACTGAGCGGCGACGCCATCGCGGCCACGGCGTTGGCGGCGCTCAACCGCAACGCCGCTCGCGCGCTGCACCGCGTCGCTCTGCCGGCGGAATGATCGCTAGCGCGGCGGCTGGTTTTCTTCCGCCACGATGCGTGCCCGCATCTGCTCCAGTGCCCACCAGACAAACAGGACGACAAAGGGCGCTGCGATTCCCGTGGCCAGACCGGTGTCGAATTTCGGAAAGACGTCCGAGGCGGCCTTGAACACATAGCCGAGCAGGCCGAGCGCGTAATAGGAGATGGCCGCGACCGAAAGGCCCTCCACCGTCTGCTGCAGGCGAAGTTGCAGCCGCGCACGCCGTTCCATGGATGCCAGAAGATTGGCGTTCGTCACCTCGGCGGCGACATCGACGCGGGTGTTGAGCAGTTGCGACGTCGTCGAAATATGCTCGATCGCATCCTGCAGGCGTTCCGCCACGGCCGCGCATGTGCGCATCGCCGGCGCCAGGCGCCGCTCCATGAACTCGCCGATGGTGGGGCGGCCCTCCAGCCTGCGCTCCCGCAACTGCTGAATGCGCTCCTGCACCAATCCGTAATAGGCGCGGGCGGCGGAGAACCGGAAACTTGTCTGGCCGGACAGGGCTTGTGCTTCTCCCGCCAGATTGGCGAGACGGTTCAGCAACGCGCGGTCCGCTTCGATGCCGCCGTCTTCGCTCACCTGCAGCGCCGCGCGGGCGGCTTGCGATTCGAGCCGCGAAAGCTGCGCGCCGACGCGCCCCGCGAGCGGAAACGCCAGCAATGCCATGAGCCGGTAAGTCTCGATCTCGAACATCTGTTGCACGATGCGCCCGGCAAGAGCGGCATCTGCGTGCGGCTGCACGATGCGGATGCGGGTGAACGCGTCGGGGCCGGGGCGAAAATCCGTATAGATCTGTGCCGCGCCGTCCGCGACTTCGGACGCGATTTCTTCCTCGCTGGTGACCGGCATGCCGGGCGGATTTTTGCGCAGCAAAACGATATGCGCCGCGACCAGCACGTCGCCGGGCAGTTTCGCCAGCCAGTCCCGCGGCGCCAGGTCGAGTGCGGTTTCGTTCAGCGGCGGCACGACGTCTTCGGCGATCGGCCGGTAAAACGTCCAGGTCGAAACTTCGGTGTGGCGTTCCCAACGCAACCGCCAGCTTCCGGCATCGAGGACGCACCAGCGCGCACCGGGACTGGGCTCCGGCGCGCCCAGCCGCCGGCACAGCGAAACCATGTGCGCCCAATCGATCTGCGGCCCGTCATCTCCCGAGAGCGCCGCGATCCGGGTGGCCAATGTCGGGGAGGGAAGTGGCGTCGATGGCCGCGCATGGGCTTCGGCCAGCAAACGGTCGCGATCTTCGTGAAAGCGCAGGGCAATACGCGATGCGCGATCCTCTGTCATCCCCGCCCCAACGCCTCCACCTCCTCGATCATGACGAGGTATGGGGTATGCCGTCAATCTGTCTTGACGTCATCTTGCATTAACAGGTGGGTTCGACGCACGATGCGGCATGTCTCGGGTTTTTCCGTTTGCCGCCATCGTCGGTCAGGACGAAATGAAACTGGCGATTCTGATCGCCGCCGTCGATCGCAGCATCGGCGGCGTCATGGTGTTCGGGGATCGCGGTACGGGAAAATCGACGGCCGTGCGCGCGCTGGCTTCGCTGCTACCGGAAATGGATGCGGTGAAGGGATGCCGCTTTCATTGCGATCCGAAGGCACCGGCGAAAGGGTGTCTCGACGGCTGCGATACAAAAAAAGGAAAGCTTGCGTCTGCCAAAATCCCGGTGCCGGTGGTGGATCTGCCGCTAGGGGCGACCGAGGATCGCGTCGTCGGTGCGCTGGATCTGGAACGCGCACTGACGCGCGGCGAGAAGGGCTTCGAGCCGGGCCTTCTGGCGCATGCCCATCGCGGCTTTCTCTACATCGACGAAGTGAATCTGCTGGAAGATCATCTGGTCGATCTGCTGCTGGATGTGGCGGCATCCGGTGAGAACATCGTGGAGCGCGAAGGGCTGAGCGTGCGCCATCCCGCGCGGTTCGTGCTGGTGGGCAGCGGCAATCCGGAAGAGGGCGAGTTGCGGCCGCAACTGCTCGACCGCTTCGGTCTTTCGGTCGAGGTGAAGACGCCGCAGGTGTTGGCGGATCGTGTCGAGGTTTTGCGGCGGCGCGATGCCTATGAGCGCGACCCGGACGGCTTCAACGCCAAATGGGCAGCCAGGAACAAGGAGACGGGCGCGTTGATCGCCGCTGCGCGCGGGCGTCTCGATCGCGTGAAGATCAGCGACGACATTCTCGAAACCATTTCGAAGCTTTGCATGGCGATGGGCGCCGACGGCTTGCGCGGGGAACTCACCGTGATGCGCGCGGCGCGGGCCGCCGCCGCGCTGGATGAGGCCAAGTCTGTCACGAAGGCGCATATCAAGCGCGTGGCGCCGATGGCGCTGCGCCATCGCCTGCGGCGCAATCCGCTGGATGAATCCGGTTCCACCACACGGGTGGAACGCGCGGTCGGCGAGGTCCTCGGTGCATGAGCCCGGTTCTCGCCGCGGCTGACGACACGGCGCATGAGCCGGCGCCCTGGAACGACGCACTGCTTGCGGCGCAGCTTTTCGCCGTCGATCCCGCCGGGCTCTGCGGCGTTGCGGTGCGCGCGGGCCCCGGTCCGGTGCGCGATCTTTGGACGAACTATCTGCGCGGACTTCTGCCCGCGACTGCACCCGTGAAACGTCTGACCGCGGGAATCGAAGACGATCGCCTGTTGGGTGGCGTCGATCTTGCCGCCACGCTGAAGGCCAGGCGGCCTGTGGTGCAGACCGGCATCCTTGCCGAAGCAAACAGTGGCATCGTTCTGATTCCGATGGCCGAGCGCTTGCGCGGAGGCGTTGCTGCGCGCATCGCGTCCGCGCTCGACCGGCACGAAGTTCTCATCGAGCGCGAAGGCGTTGCGCGGCGCATCCCCACATCTTTCGGAGTCGTCGCCTTCGATGAGGGCGCTTCGCCCGAAGAACAACTGCCGCCCGCGCTGGCGGAGCGTTTTGCGTTTCATCTCGATCTTTCCGATGTGCGCGCGCACGGGTTGGCGACGCCATCGCACGACAGCGCGAAGCTCAAATCCGCGCGTTCGCTCTTGCCGACTGTGAAGCCCGCATCGGACGATATCATCGAGGCGCTGGTGACAACCGCCGCGGCGTTCGGTGTGGGATCGGTCGTCGCGCCGCTTCTTGCTCTTCATGCGGCCCGGGCGGCGGCCGCCCTCGCGGGACGCAAACGCATAACCGATGACGATGCCATTTTGGCGGCGCGGCTGGTGCTTGCGCCGCGCGCGTGCGCAAATCCCGCGTCCGAAAAAAACGAGGAGATCAGCGAACCGCAACAACAGGGAGAGCCACCGCCGCCGTCAGACAACGCGGAGGCCGTGCAGGATCAGCCCGCCGATGCGCCGCTGGAAGATCTGATGCTGGCCGCTGTTCAGGCGTCGCTGCCGCAAGGCTTGCTCGAAAGTTTGGAGAATGGCGCGAGAGATCGCAGCCCGGCGAGCCATGGCGGCGGCATGGGTGTCGCGCGAGATACGCCCCTGCGCGGCCGCCCCGCAGGCGTGCGCATGGGACAGATGCGGTCCGGCGCGCGGCTTGCGCTGGTGGAAACATTGCGCGCGGCCGCGCCCTGGCAGCCCGTTCGCCGCGCGGAAAAGAAGATCAAGGGAAAATCCCAGCGCATCGACGTTCGGCGCGCGGATTTTCGTCTCAAGAAATTCGTGCGTCCGCGCGAATCCACCATTATCTTCTGCGTCGATGCGTCCGGCTCGACGGCGTTTCATCGTTTGGCCGAAGCCAAGGGCGCGGTGGAGCTGCTGCTCGCCGAAGCCT
>JAFECN010000062.1 GCA_018242145.1 Pseudomonadota bacterium | reverse complement strand
GTTCTGGACTTCTGCCGCAAGCGCGGCATCGCGATCATCAGCGACGAAGTCTATGGCACGCTCGTTTACGATGGCACGCCGCACGCGCCCTCATTCCTGCAGATCGCGGGGCCGGACGACAATGTGTTCGTCATCAACAGCTTCTCGAAGCCCTGGGCGATGACGGGCTGGCGCGTGGGCTGGCTGGTGCATCCCGCCGCGATCAAGGATTCGGTAAACGTGCTGTCGATGGCCAACAACACCGGCGCGACGGTGTTCGCACAATATGGCGCGCTGGCCGCGCTGTCGTCGCAAGGCGATGCCTTCCGCGAGGCGATCCGCGAGCGTTGCCACAACGGCCGCGACGTGACCCAGAAATTCATCGAAACGCAGAACCGCATCCGCTGGATGCGGCCGGACGGCGCGTTCTATGGCTTCCTCCATGTCGAGGGCCTGACGAACAGCCATGACTTCGCGATCGATCTGATCAGGAAAGCGCGCGTCGGCGTGGCGCCGGGCACGGCGTTTGGGGATGCCGGAGACAGCACACTGGAATCCTATATCCGCATCTGTTTCGCGCAGGACCCGAAGCTTCTGGAAACCGGGCTCGACCGCCTCGGCAAAGCCGTCGCCGAACTCTAAATCGTTTCGACGGCGGCCACGCCCGGCAGCGACTTGATCGCGTTCCGGAGCGCGACATTTACCTGCAGGCGTTGCGGCAGCTTGATCTCGACCTCGCGGCCTTCGCTGCCCGGCACCACCAACGTGATCATGCCCTTGCCCGGCTGTCGCAGTTGCGACGCGATGGGGCCTAGGGACCGCGTGTCTTCCAGATAGATCTTCATGCCCTCGCCCGCATCGGCAGCGGCCTTGTCGAGATCGCTGGCGGAGATCGCGCGCAGCTTGAGTTCGTCGCCTTCCCATGTGGCGTTCAATTTCAGCAGGATGGATTTTCCCGCTTCCAGCAACGGGCGCGAGGCGGCCAGCACTTCGGGAAAGAACATCACCTCGAACATGCCGGTGGGATCGGAAAACGACACGAAGGCATAGTTCTGATCGTTGCGGCCGCGGCGTTCGGATTTGCGGATCAGAGTGCCCGCAACGGACGCCACGAACGAAGCGCGACGGTCTTCCAGAATCTGGCCATAGGTGAGCGCCTGCAGCCGGGTGAGCGAGGTGCGGTAATTGTCCAACGGGTGGCCGGACAAATAGAACCCGATGGCCGAAAATTCTTCGCCCAGCCGCTCATGCGCCAGCCAGTCATCGACGGGCGCGAGGCGCAATTCTTCGGTGGATTCCGATGCGCCGCCAAACAGCGAGACCTGTCCGGTCTCCCGCTCGCGCGCCGTGCGCGCGGCATCGCTGAGCACGGCATCCGAGGATTCGACGAGCTGCCGGCGGTTCGGCGACAGCGCATCGAACGCGCCCGCCCGCACGAGGCTTTCGAACGCGCGCTTGTTCACCAGCTTTGGATCGACCCGGCGGGCGAAATCGCCGATGGATTTGAACGGACCCCCCTCCTCGCGGACGGCGACCACATGGTCCATCGCCTGCTTGCCGACACCCTTCACGGCGGCCAGCGCATAGAAGATGACCTTCTGCCCGGCATCGCACGCAAAATAGGCAACGGAGCGATTGATGTCGGGCGGCAGGATGCGCACGCCCAGACGCTGCGCTTCCTGGCGGAAGATGTTGAGACGATCAGTGTTGCCGATATCGAGCGTCATCGACGCGGCGAGGAATTCGACCGGATAGTTCGATTTCAGATACGCGGTCTGATAGGCGACCTGCGCATAGGCCGCGGCGTGGCCCTTGTTGAAGCCGTAACCGGCGAATTTCGCGGCCTGTTCGAAGATCTGCTGCGCGATCCCCTTCGGCACACCGCGCTCCTGCGCGCCTTTGACGAACTTCTCTTCGTGCACCGCCATTTCGCTGGCGATCTTCTTGCCCATGGCGCGGCGCAGAAGATCGGCTTCGCCCAGCGAATAGCCGGCCAGCTCGCGGGCGATGTTCATGACGTCTTCCTGATACGTCATGACGCCGTAGGTTTCCTTCAGGATCGGTTCGAGCTTCCCGTGAAGGTATTCCGGCGGCTCCTTCTTGTTCTTGACCGCGATGTATTTCGGAATCGAGTCCATCGGGCCGGGGCGATAGAGCGCCACAAGAGCGACCAGATCGTTGATGTGGTCGGGCTTCATCTTGCGCAGCAGGTCGCGCATGCCCGCGCCTTCGAGCTGGAACACGCCGACGCTATCGCCGCGCGACAGCATCTCGAAAGTGCCCGCGTCCTTGAAGTCGATACTCTGCGTGTGGAGCGTGATGCCGCGCGCCCTGAGCAATTCTTCCGCCTTCGCGATCACCGTCAGCGTCTTGAGGCCGAGGAAGTCGAACTTCACGAGGCCGGACTTTTCCGCATCCTCATAATCGAACTGCGTCACCGGCATTTCGGAGCGCGGATCGCGGTAGAGCGGAACGATCTCGTCCAGCGGCCGGTCGCCGATCACCACGCCGGCCGGATGGGTGGAGGCGTGGCGGTAAAGACCTTCGATCTTGCCCACGACCGAAAACAGTTTCTGCGCAATCGGTTCGGATTCCGCGATCTGTTCCAGGCGCGGCTCCGTCTCCAGCGCGTCCCTCAACGAGACCGGCTTGCCGGGCGGGTTGGGGATGAGCTTGGCGATACGATCCACCAAACCCAGCGGCATCTGCAGCACGCGGCCCACGTCGCGCACGGCGGCGCGTGCCTGCAGCGAACCCAGCGCGATGATATGCGCCACGCGGTCTTCGCCATATTTCTTCTGCACATAGCGCACGACTTCGTCGCGGCGCTCCTGGCAGAAGTCGATATCGAAGTCCGGCATCGAGATACGTTCGGGATTGAGGAAGCGCTCGAACAGCAGGC
>JAFECN010000061.1 GCA_018242145.1 Pseudomonadota bacterium | reverse complement strand
GGTGACGGCGGGCAATTCATCGCAGACGAGCGATGGCGCGGCGGCTGCGCTGGTGATGTCGGAACGCAAGGCTAAGCAGTTAGGGTTGAAGCCGATGGCGCGGTTTGTGAGTTTCGCGGTGGGCGGCGTGCCTCCGGAGATCATGGGGATCGGCCCCGTAGTGGCGATTCCGAAAGCGCTGGCGCTGGGCGGGTTGAAGCTTGACCAGGTGGCGCTGATTGAACTGAACGAAGCGTTCGCGGTGCAGGCGCTGGCGGTGATGCGCAAGGGGCATCTGGACCCGGAGCGCGTGAACGTGAATGGCGGCGCGGTGGCGCTGGGGCATCCGCTGGGGTGCACGGGGGCGAAGCTGACGGCATCGATTTTGCGCGAAATGAAACGCCGTGAGGCCAAGTACGGCATGGTCACCATGTGCATCGGCGGCGGGCAGGGCGCCGCGGGCATTTTCGAGAGGTTGAACTAAGGAGGACGTGCGCATGATGATTGGCGGCGGATTCCTTCTTACCAACACAGCTCCCGAGGACGTGTTCACGCCGGAAGATTTTACGGAAGAACATCGGGCGATAGCGCGGACCACGGACGAATTTTTTGCGAATGAGATTGCGCCGGTGGCGGATGCGATTCAGCATCAGGAGCCGGGCGTGGCGGTGCGGGTACTTAAGAAGTCGGCCGAACTGGGGCTGACGGCGGCGCTGGTGCCGGAGCAATACGGCGGCATGGAGCTTGACGTAGCGTCGGCCATGTTGATTGCCGAGCATCTTTCGAAAGACGCGTCGTATGCCGCGTGGCATGGCGGACACAGCGGCATTGGCACGCTGCCGGTGTTGCTGTTTGGCACTGAGGATCAAAAGCGACGATACCTGCCCAAGCTCGCGAGCGGCGAATTGATTGGCGCCTATTGTTTGAGCGAGCCGCACGCGGGATCAGACGCGCTGGCGGCAAAGACTCGCGCGGACCTGAGCGCGGATGGGACGCACTACATCCTCTCTGGGCAGAAGATGTGGATCACCAACGGCGGCGGTGCGGACCTGTACACCGTGTTCGCCAAGGTGGGTGGCGAGCAGTTCACGGCGTTTCTGGTGGAGCGCGCGTGGCCCGGCGTGACGCCCGGCGCGGAAGAAAAAAAGATGGGCATCAAGGGCAGTTCCACCACGGCGGTGTATCTGGACCAGGTGCGCGTGCCGGTGGAGAACGTGCTTGGCGAAATCGGGCGCGGGCATATCATCGCGTTCAACATTCTCAATATCGGGCGGCTGAAATTGGGGCCGGGCGTGGTGGGCGGCGCCAAGCATGTGTTCGGGATTAGCCTGAAATACGCGCAGGAGCGGCAGGCGTTCGGGAAGTCAATTTCCGAGTTCGGCATGATCCGCCACAAGCTGGCGGAAATGGCGGCGCGTATCTACGCGGCGGAGACGGTGAGCTATCGCGTGGTGGGGCTCATCCAGAAGATGATCGACGGCGGATCGGATCTGCTGAAGGCGGCGGAAGAGTTCGCGGCGGAATGCTCGTATGTGAAGGTGTTTGCGAGCGAGGTGCTGGATTACGTGGCCGATGAAGGCGTGCAGATCCACGGCGGGTACGGCTTCCACCAGGACTATGCGGTGGAGCGCTCGTACCGCGATTCGCGGATCAACCGGATTTTTGAAGGCACCAATGAGATCAACCGGATACTCGCCACGGGGATGCTGTTGAAGCGTGCGCAGCGCGGGCGGCTCGGGCTGGTGCAGGCGGTGAAGCAACTCGAGAGCGAAGTGCTGAGCTTGGGTCCGTCAACGGACACTGTGGCGGGCGCGAAGAAGGCGTTTCTGCTGGCGATCGGCGTCGCCTATAAGAAATTTTTGAATTCGCTCGAAGAGCAGCAGGAAGTTCTGGCGGCGCTCACCGATATTGCGATGAACGCGTTTGCGCTCGAGAGCGTGCGGCTGCGGTCCAAGAAATCAGGCACGAAGATCGCGGCCGATTATGCGGCGCTGTTTGAACAGGAAGCGATGCGGATTGTGGACGAATCGGCACGGACGGTGCTGGCGGCGGCATCGGAAGGCGATGCGCTGCGCATGAATCTGGCTGTGCTGCGGCGGTTGACGCGAATGGAGCCTGCCGACACGATCGGGTTGCGCCGGACAATCGCCGGGCAGTTGCTGGCCGCGGGACGCTATATCGTGTGATTCCGCGAGTGATCCTGCTGGTGGGGCTGCCGGGGTCCGGTAAATCGACGTGGGCATTGCGGCAGGGGTTGCCTGTACTTTCCAGCGATGCAATGCGTGGGACGCTGGCCGACGATGTGCGGGATCAATCGATCCACGGGCGGGTGTTCGCGTCGCTGCGGTATCTGATCCGGCAGCGTGTGGCGATTGGGCGGCCGGTGACGTGCGTGGATGCGACGCACCTGACGCGCAAGGAGCGCAAACCGTATTTCCGGATCCGCAGATGCCAGGTGGAGGCGGTGTTCTTTGACACGCCGCTCGAAATTTGCCAGGCGCGGAACCGGGCGCGGGATCGCGTGGTGCCGCCGGAAATTATCGATTCGATGGCTGTCAAAATGACGCCGCCGTCGCTTGAGGAAGGGTTCGCGCTGATTACGGTGGTGCGTCCGTCAATGGCCGCGGCTTGAGCCGGCGGCTTTTGCGGAGCCGTGCCAGAGCGGCATGGCGAGCATCGCCCACAGCACGGCGGGGAGCAACACCATGAAGCCGACGGCGAGGCTGACGTGGCGCAGGGCGGCTCCCATGTCAACGGCGGAGCCGGCGATCCAGGTGGAGGTGGACATGGCAAGCACCATGAACGCATAGTCCGCGGAGAAGACGCGGCCACGGAAGCGATCGTCGGTTTGATTCTGGAGCATCGTGGTGGAGAAGACCCAGATGACGGAGCCTCCGCCATGGGCGACCGTGACGCAGGCGATGGCGAACCAAATGTTCTGCGCGCTGCTCAGGGCGATGTAGCCGAGTGAGGCGGCGAGGAAGCCGTAGAGGATGCCGGGGCGGAAGCGCTCTTCGCGTCCGCCGGCCCAGTAGCCTCCGATGGCGGGTCCGATCAAAGCCCCGAGCCCTCGCGCGCCCATGAGCAGGCTCATGCCAAGCGCGGGCGAACCATCGACGGGGAACACGCGTTCGCCGAGCATGGTGAGGATCACGTAATTGGCGCCGAGGAAACCGAGTCCGGCTTTGGCGAGGAGCGTCGCTAAGAGACGCGCATCATCGCGAATGTAACGGAAGCCTTCGAGCACCGGATTGAAGTTAAAGAGTTCGCGGGCTTGGAACCGGGGCTGACCTTCCGCATGCGGCTCCGTGCAGCGGATGCGCAGCAGTAGCGCGGCGGAGACGAGGAACGATGCGGCGTTGATGATGAAGACAGGATCGCGGCCGAGCCACACGGAGAGGAATCCACCGAGCGCGGAGCCGACCGCGAGGTTGAATGACCACGTGGTGGAGGCGAGCGTGTTGGCCACGAGCACTTCACGTTCGCCGCGAGTGAGGTTGGGCAACAGCGCGCTGCGGCCGGGCTCAAACAAGCCCCACATCACGGTTTCAAGAAACAGCAAACAATAGATGGGCCACGTGGCGCTCAGGTGCGATGCAAAGAGCATGGCGAGCACCACGAGGACGCGGAACAGATCCGCGGCGACCATCACCGAGCGGCGGCTGAGGCGATCATTGATGACGCCCGCCATGGGCGCGGTGAGCACTTGCGGCAATACCTGGAGCACCACCGCGGCGGCTACGGCGCGCGCGCTGCCGGTGCGTTCAATGAGGAAGTTGTAGATGACAACGGCGTACAGCCAGTCACCGACTTCAGAGACGATTTGGGCCAGCCAGAGCAACCGGTAATTCCGGTTGCCCGCCAGCAGTTCCGCATAATCGCGCAACCGCACCCGGCTGGATGCGGCGGTCACTCGGTGTAGAGACCCATTCTCTGCTTGACCGTTCGTACGGTGTCATTGGCTACGGGCGCCACTTTGGCGGCGCCTTCCGCGAGGACGCCGGCAAGGTACGACGGGTCACCGGTGATTTCGCGAAAACGCTGCTGGAACGGCTGCAGATGGGAGAGCACCATTTCCGCGACGGTCTTCTTGAGGTCGCCGTAACGCTTGCCTTGGAACTCAGCGCGCATGCGATCATCGGGCCATTCTGAAAACGCCTGGAAGATGGAAAGCAGGTTGGCGACACCGGCGCCGAGGTTCTCAAAATCCACCGCGGGCTGCGTATCGGTGACGGCGCGCATGATCTTTTTGCGGGCGACATCGGGAGGGTCAAGCAGCGCAATGGCATGGCCCGCGCCTTGGGCGGACTTGCTCATTTTCTTTTCCGGATCATCGAGCCCCATGATGCGCGCGCCCACGGAGGGCAGCTTGGTGGCGGGCACGACGAAGGTTTCACCGTAGAGGGAATTGAAGCGCTCGGCGATATCGCGCGTGAGTTCGAGATGCTGCGCCTGATCATCGCCCACGGGCACAATGTGGGCCTGGTAGAGCAGAATGTCGGCGGCCATGAGGACGGGGTATTGCAGGAGACCATCGCCCACGGAGGCCATCTGATCATCGTCTGTGCCGGCCTTTTCGCGCCACTGCGCGGCTTTGGCTTTGAACTGCGTCATGCGC
The DNA here is from genome assembly GCA_018242145.1 of Pseudomonadota bacterium. Classification (GTDB taxonomy): domain Bacteria; phylum Pseudomonadota; class Alphaproteobacteria; order Micropepsales; family Micropepsaceae; genus Rhizomicrobium. Next base: position 152 of record JAFECN010000061.1, on the reverse strand, counting down.
TGCAGCCAGCCGATGGGGGTGACGCAGGTGAGCATCCACGAGAGTTCCGCGTGGGCGGGCACGGCGGACTGCACCATGAGCGAGGCGACCTTAGGATCAATGCCCGCGGCGAGGAACAAAGCGGCGATCTCAAGGATTTTGGCCCTGAGTTC
>JAFECN010000060.1 GCA_018242145.1 Pseudomonadota bacterium | reverse complement strand
TTCATCGCAACCACCGGATTCTGGATATCGGTTGCGGCTTCGGCGGCCTGGCGATCGCGCTTGCGACGCGATACGGCGTGCGCGTCGATGGCGTGACATTGTCCCGCGAGCAACTTGCCGTGGCGACGAACCGCGCGGCCGAAGCGGGCGTCGCGGAGGATGTGCGCTTTTCGCTTGCCGACTATCGCGACACGGTCGGCCCATACGATCGCATCGTATCTGTCGGCATGTTCGAGCATGTGGGAACGCCGCATTACGCCGCGTTCTTCGCAAAGATCCGCGATCTGCTTGCGCCGGACGGCGTGGCCCTGATCCACACCATCGGCTCGCTGACGGAGCCGCGCGCGGGAAATTCCTGGCTGCAGAAATACATTTTTCCAGGCGGTTATGTCCCTTCGCTCTCCGAAGTCATGCCGGTCATCGAAGCTGCGGGGCTCATGGTGACCGATGTGGAGATTCTCCGGCTTCACTATGCGGAAACGCTGCGCCATTGGCGCGAACGGTTTCAGGCGAATTGGCATCGCCTCGCGCACCTCTATGACGAACGGTTCCGCCGCATGTGGGAGTTCTACCTCGCGGCCTGCGAGATGGAGTTCCGCTATGACGGACTGGCGGTGTTTCAGATACAGCTCGGCAACAGGCTCGACACGGTGCCGCTCACCCGCGATTACATCGCGGAGGCGGAAAAGGGACTGATGGGGCAAAGCGCCGGGAATGAAGGCACGGAGAATTGCGCGCTCGAAAATGCGTGAACCGTGCGGCAGGCTTCGGGGGGAACCGGCATGGGCATGCCCCTACCGCACGGATCACGCGGTAGGAGTCATCAGCCACGATGGCGGTTAAAGGGCGACTCCATGCCCTGTTCTCAACATAGCACATTCGCCCCTCTGCGCAATTCCATCCCGTTGACCGGCTGATGGGAGTCCCTTAGCGTCGTTTCACAGGGGATGGGGTTCCCCCTTTAACCGCCCGAAGGCGTTTGTGCCGGACGGCTGATGACTCCTACCGCAATCGACCGCGGCAGGAGTCCGTCTTCCCGACGCCCGCCGCAAGGCGGGTTTTTCATGCCCTCCACGGAGGAGTTCGGAGAGACAATGACGTTGGTGACCTGTATCTATGTGATGATTGGCGGCGCGCTGGGCTCGCTGGCGCGCTACGCGATTTCAGCCTGGACATTGCCCATCAGCCGAGACCTGCCCTGGGGCACCATCGGCATCAATATCGCCGGTTCCTTCGTCATCGGCTTCTTCGGCACGCTGACATTGGCCGCGGGACGATTTCCGGTTTCGGAAAATACGCGCCTGCTGGTGATGGTGGGAATCTGCGGCGGGTTCACGACGTTCTCCTCGTTCAGCTTGCAGACTCTGGACCTCATCCGCAGCGGCGCGATGGCGCGCGCGGGCGTGAACATGGTGGCGTCGGTGGTGCTGTGCGTGATGGCGGTCGCGCTGGGCCACTACATCGCGGCGCAGTTCAACCAGCATCAGGCACAAGTTGCGCAGATCCCGCTGGAGGAGGAATCCCAGATCACGGATACGGCCGACGCCTGACGCATGCGGCTAGGCGACAACAATTTCTACAACCTGTTTTCCCGGCTGGTGACGGCTTCCAATCCGGACCGCGATTGCGACGAATGGAACGTCGAAGGCGTTGTGTGGCGGCGCAGCCGGCATATCCATTGGGCGCCGCTTTCCTTCCAGATCGAAACGCATCGGCTTGCCCATGCCGCGCGCCCGCGCTGGTCGCTGGTCTTCGTGCATGAGACCTGGTGGGGTGAAAACCGCGGAAAGGCGATCCGCAACGCGCATTGGACGCATCTGGAAGCCGGCGACCGGCGCGACGTGTTGCGCTGGTTCTCCGCACGGCAAGCCGAACTCGATCAGGACTGACCGGACTTCTTTGCCCGCAACTTCGCCCAATAGTCGAGCCGCTTCTGCACCTCGCGCTCGAATCCGACATCGCGCGGCTGATAGAGCGACTGGCGCTCCATCCCGTCGGGGAAATAGCTTTGGCCGGAGAAACCTTCCTCGGCATCGTGGTCGTATTCATAGCCTTTGCCGTAGCCGAGATTCTTCATCAGCTTGGTCGGCGCGTTGAGGATGTGCGCGGGCGGCATCAGCGAGCCATGCTCCTGCGCCGCGCGTTTGGCGGCGCCGAAGGCCTTGTAAACCGCATTCGATTTGGGCGCGCTGGCGAGATAGATCACCGTCTGCGCCAGCGCGATCTCGCCTTCCGGTGAACCGAGGAAATCATAGACATCCTTCGCGGCCAGCGCCTGCACCACGGCCTGCGGATCGGCAAGGCCGATATCTTCCACGGCCGCCCGCACCAGACGGCGCGCGATATAAAGTGGCTGTTCGCCGCCGGCCAGCATGCGTGCCAGCCAATAGAGCGCCGCATCCGGATCGCTGCCACGGATGGATTTATGCAGCGCGGATATGATGTTGTAATGCTCCTCGCGGCTCTTGTCGTAGAGCGGCATGCGCCGCTGCACGGCAGCGGTGAGGCCCGCGCTATCGAGCGGCTTCACGACTTTCAGCGACGCCAGCTCCTCCGCGAGATTGAGCAGGTAACGCCCATCGCCATCCGCCATCGCGCGCAGCGTTTGGCGCGCATCTTCGGTGAGTTTCAGAGGTTCGCCGTAATGCGCCTCGACGCGCTGCAGCAAGATTTCCAGCGCCGCATCATCGAGACGGCGCAGCACCAGCACCTGCGTTCGCGAAAGCAACGCGCCATTCAGCTCGAAAGACGGATTCTCGGTTGTCGCGCCGACCAGCACCACGGTTCCGTCTTCCACCACCGGCAAAAAGGAATCCTGCTGGCTGCGGTTGAAGCGGTGGATCTCGTCGATGAAGAGCAGCGTGCCCTGCCCCACGCGGCGGCGCTGGCGCGCGGCCTCGAAGGTCTTCTTCAGGTCGGCGACGCCGGAGAACACCGCCGAGAGCTGATCGAAATGCAGCTTGAATTGCGTGGACAACAGCCGCGCGATGGTGGTCTTGCCCGTGCCGGGCGGGCCCCACAGGATGATGGAATGCGCGCGTCCCTGCGCGACCATGCGGCCGATGGGACCCTCCGGCCCGATCAGGTGATCCTGACCGACGACTTCGGATAGCGACTTCGGGCGCAGGCGGTCGGCCAACGGGCGCGGTGCGCCCTCGTCCAGTCCGCCGGCTTCAAACAGATCGCTCATGCGCAAGCATAACGCGCGTGCGACGTTCTAGCCATTGACGCTCAGGGACAACCGGCTGCCGCCGCGGTCCACCACAAGCAGCCAATGGCCCTGGGCGGCGGCGAGCGCCTGCTTGAGGTCCTCGACGCTGCGGATTTCCTTGCCGTTCACGGCGCGCACGATGTCGCCCGGACGGAACCCGTAACCGGCGGACGGCGTTCCCGGCGCGATCCCGGTGATGACCACGCCGGTGGCGCTTTCATCCATCCCAAGATTGATCGCAACCGCGGGCGACAGGTTTTCGACCTTGGCGCCGGTCAGCGGCGTGCGGCCGCCGATCACCGCAGTTCTCTTCGGGCGCGACGGTGGCGCGGCGAGCACGACCTTCACGTCGCGATATTTGCCGTCCGAGAATACCTTGAACGACGGACCATCGCCGGGCTTGTGCGTGGTGACGCGGTAATTGAGGGACTGCATGTCGTCCACGGGATAGCCGTCGATCCCCATCACCACGTCGCCGACCTTCAGCCCGGCTTTGGCGGCCGGGCTGCCCGGATAGATGCTCTTCAGGATCACCCCTTCCGGCTTCGACAAGCCGATGGACGACGCGATCGCGCCGGTGACGGACTGCCCCTCGCCGCCGAACCACGCCATCTGGAACGTGCCGCCATTGCCGGCGCCTTCCACGAAGCGCTTTGCAAGATTGGACGGGATGGCGAAGCCGATGCCGATATTGCCGCCGGAATTGGAATAGATAGACGAATTGATGCCGAGCAAACGGCCGTCGCTCGTGACCAGAGCGCCGCCGGAATTGCCGGGATTGATCGCGGCGTCGGTCTGGATATAGACGGCATCGGAGGACGCGGATTGCGTGCGCGCCTGCGCGGAGACAATGCCCATCGTCACCGTCTGGCCGACGCCGAACGGATCGCCGATGGCGAGCACCACATCGCCCACCTGCGCCTTGTCGCTGTCGCCGAAGGTGACGGTGGGCAGCTTCTCGCCCTTCGTATCGACCTTCAGCAGCGCCAGATCGAGACGCGCGTCGGCCTGCACGACCTTCGCCTTGAACTCGCGCTTGTCGGCGAGCGCGACGACGATCTCCTGCCCGCCCTGGATGACGTGGTTGTTGGTGAGGATCAGGCCATCGCTGCGCACGATCACGCCGGAGCCGAGCGATTGCTCGACGCGCTGGCGCATCTGCGGCGTGATGCCGAAGAAACGCTGGAACATCGGATCGGCAAAGAGCGGATTGACCTGCTGCTGCACGACGGTGCGCGCATAGACGTTGACCACCGCGGGCGCCACCTTCTTCACGACCGGCGCGAAGGAAAGCTGCATCTGCATCATCGACTGCGGAATGACTTCTTTCGGCGTTCCGCCAGCCGCCAGCGCGACGGATGGCAGGGATATCACCGCTGCGATTGCCGCCGCACGAATGACCTTAAACATCATGCCCAACTCCCTGAACGCAAAAGGGCGGCCTTGCAGCCGCCCTTGCCGATTTCCTGTTGGCGACATCCGGGAAACTACTCCGCGGCTGCCTCTTCGTCATGCGTGACCACCGGACCGGAGTCCTGGCCCTTCGCATCGACGTCGCGATCCACGAACTCAATGACGGCCATTTCGGCGTTGTCGCCGTGACGGAAGCCCGCCTTCAGGACGCGCGTGTAGCCGCCGGGGCGCTTGGCATAGCGCGGGCCGATCACGTCGAACAGCTTCTGCACCTGCACCTCGTCGCCCACCTGGGCGATCAACTGGCGGCGCGCATGCAGGTTGTTCGCGCCGCGGCGCGACAGCGTGACGAGCTTCTCCACGACCGGGCGAAGCTCCTTCGCCTTGGGCAGCGTGGTGGTGATCTGCTCATGCTTGATCAGCGCGGCCGCCATGTTCACGAACATGGCTTTGCGGTGGGACGCGGTGCGGCCGAGCTTACGGCCCTGGTTGCGATGGCGCATTCTCTAACTCCTGTCATCCCGGCCAAGCGATGCTTTCGCATCGCGCAGAGCCGGGACCCGACTTTTAATACTGATCCTCGTAACGCTTCGCGAGGTCTTCGATGTTTTCCGGCGGCCAGCCCGGCACTTCCATGCCAAGGTGCAAGCCCATTTCGGCCAGCACAGCCTTGATCTCGTTCAGCGACTTGCGGCCGAAATTCGGCGTGCGCAGCATTTCGCCTTCCGTCTTCTGGATGAGATCGCCGATATAGACGATGTTGTCGTTCTTCAGGCAGTTCGCCGAACGCACCGACAACTCCAGCTCATCCACCTTCTTGAGGAGAACCGGGTTGAAGGCCAGATCCGGCTTCGCCTCTTCGGTAACGCGCTCGCGCGGCTCTTCGAAGTTGATGAAGACCTGAAGCTGGTCCTGCAGGATGCGCGCGGCATAGGCCACCGCGTTGTCCGGCGTGACGGCGCCGTTGGTCTCGACGGTCATCGTCAGCTTGTCATAGTCGAGGATCTGGCCCTCGCGGGTGTTCTCGACCTTGTAGCTGACCTTCTTCACCGGGCTGAACAGCGAGTCGACCGGGATCAGTCCGATCGGTGCGTCCTCGGGCCGGTTGCGCTCGGCGGCGACGTAACCCTTGCCGGCAGCAACGGTGAATTCCATGCGGATTTCGGCGCCGTCGTCGAGGGTGCAGATCTGAA
>JAFECN010000005.1 GCA_018242145.1 Pseudomonadota bacterium | reverse complement strand
GTTGCTCGCATTGATCGCAGCCGATGTCGTTTCGATCTTCGTATCCGCGCCGGACACGCTGATCCTGCTGCGGTTCGCGCACGGCACCATCGGGGGCATGCTCGTCGGCACCGGCTTTTCCGTGATCGCGCGCACCAGGGTGCCCGACCGCACCTTCGGCATGCTTCTGGTGGTGCAGTTCGGGCTTGGCGGCGTCGGAGTCATGATCCTGCCCCGCATCGTTCCGATTTTCGGCACCGCCGCGCTGTTCGGCGCGCTGATCCTGTTCAGCACCGTGACGCTCGCCATGCTGCCGTTCCTCGCAAACTATCCGGCAAAATCCGCCGCAACATCGGACTCCGGCGCGCGCGCCATACGGTGGAAACCGATGACGCTCGCGCTTCTTTCGATATTGTTTTTCCAGAGCGGTAATATGGGGCTTGCGGCTTACATGATCGAACTGGGGCGCGCCCATGGCCTGGAAACCGGCTTCATCAGCACGGTGCTGGGCATCGCGGCCTGGATCGGCGCGCTGGGGTCGCTGCTGGTGGTCGTTCTGGGCATCCGCTTCGGACGTTTCTGGCCGCTTGCGATCGGGCTGGTGCTCACGGTCGCCGGGAATGCGCTTTTCCATTTCAGCGGCAACGCGGTGATCTATGCCGCCGCCAATGTGGGGACGGCAATCACCTGGGCGTTCGTGATCTCTTATCTATTGGGCCTGTGCGCGGCGTTCGATGCCAGTGGTCAGATGGCGGCGCTGAGCGGCTTCGTCTCCAAGATGGGGCTTGCCAGCGGTCCGCTGGTTGCCGGCTTTCTGGCGGGACGCGGCGATTATGGCCTGCTTATCAATCTGTCGCTGGTCGCGATGGCGGCATCGGCTGTGGCACTTTTGCCGGCCGGTCTTCTGGATCGCATAGCCGCGAAAGTGCGAAACTAGGATTCCGTTTTTCGGAGGATTTCCATGTCGGCCAATTCCGATCTGCTTGCGCGCCGCACCAAGGCGGTGCCGCGCGGTGTTTCAACGGCAACGCCGGTGTTCGCGGCCCGCGCGGAAAACGCCGAACTGTGGGACGCCGACGGCAAGCGGTATGTGGATTTCGCGGGCGGAATCGCCGTGCTCAATACGGGCCATCGCCATCCGCGGGTGATCGAGGCCGTGCAGGAGCAGCTTGGCCTTTACACGCATACGGCGTTTCAGGTCGTGGCCTATGAGCCCTATATCGAATTGTGCGAGCGGCTGAATGCGCTGGCCCCGTTCAAGGGCCCGGCCAAAACGATCCTCTTCACCACGGGTGCGGAAGCGACCGAGAACGCGGTGAAGATCGCGCGTGCCGCAACGGGCCGTTCCGCCGTGATCGCCTTCACCGGCGCGTTTCACGGCCGCACGCTTCTCACCATGGCGATGACGGGCAAGGTGCTGCCCTACAAGAAGTCCTTCGCGCCGCTTCCGGCGGAGGTCTATCACGTTCCGTTTCCCATCCCGCATTACGGCACGACGGTCGAGGACGCGCTGAAGGCATTGCAATTTCTGTTCAAGGCGGATGTCGAGCCGTCGCGCGTGGCCGCCATCATTCTGGAGCCGGTGCAGGGCGAGGGCGGTTTCCATGCCGCCCCGGTGGAGTTGCTCGCCGCGCTGCGCAGGATTTGCGACGAGAACGGCATTCTTTTGATTTCCGATGAAGTGCAGGCGGGTTTCGGGCGCACCGGCAAGATGTTCGGCATCGAGCATTCCGGCGTGGAGCCGGACATGATCACCGTCGCCAAATCGCTGGCGGGCGGCTTTCCGCTGTCCGGCGTGATCGGCCGGGCGGGCATTATGGACGCGGCGGAGCCCGGTGGGCTTGGCGGCACTTATGCCGGATCGCCAGTGGCCTGCGCGGCGGCGCTGGCGGTGCTCGATGTCATCCGGGATGAAAAGCTGCTCGATCGCGCCAATGCCATCGGCGAGAAGATGAGAGCGCGCATCCAGGCCATCGCCCAACGCAACGACACGCTGCCCATCGCCCATGTCCGCGGGCCGGGCGCGATGATCGCCTTCGATCTGATCAAGACGCGCGGCGGCCATGAACCGGACGGTGACGCCGCCAAGCGCGTCACCGCAAGGGCGCTGGAGAACGGGCTTATTCTTTTGTCCTGCGGAATTTATGGCGAGACGATCCGCATTCTTGTTCCGCTCACGGCGGGCGACTCCATCCTTGACGAAGGGCTGGACAGGCTGGAGACGGCGCTGGCGCTTTCGTGACGGTTTCGGATAGGCGAAAGGTCTTTATGCGTCGCGATCATGTGCCGGCGCCGTGCATCAGCAGGTGGATGTAGCGCCCATATTCTTCTTTCAGGCGATGGGGCGGTAGCGGCGGCTGCATCAGGCTGATGCCGCGCGCTATGGTCGTGAACGCCGTCAGCAAATCGTCCACCGACAAATCCTTCACGAGCTTCAGGCGTCCGGCCGCGATCTCGGATTGCGTCAGCTCGGTGAGCAGGCTGTGGAAGCGGCGTGTCTGTTCCAGTATGGCGGGTGCGGCGCGCTTCATGGCTTCTTCGAAGATTTCCACGCGATGCGGCGTCTTTTGCAGATCCCGCAGCATCCGGCCGAAGCGCTCATCGATCATCGCCGTGACGATGGTCTCATAATCGGCGCCGCGCGCCTGCGCGGCATCGCGGGCCTGCACGCTTCTGTTCACGGTGTCGGCGTGAGCCTTTTCAATCACCGCGATGAACAGCTCCGGCTTGTTGCGAAAGTGGTGATAGAGCCCCTGCCGGCTGACACCCGCGGCACGGGAAACGTCGGCCATGCTGGCGCGGCGGTAACCAAAATCGTTGAACACTTTCTGGGCCGTGAGGAGGATTTGATCGCGCGCGTTCATTCCCCGATCTTGTCACATTTGACAGATTTGTATAGTATGTATTGCAACCCTTGCTCTATCGGCGTAAATTCGAGCGGCCGCCGTTTGGGGCGTTGGGAGATTCCGACAGCGGGCGCGAAAGCCCGCACCGGGATCAGGGGGTGAAGTGTGGGGACTGTCACAGCCAAAAGCTGTGCGTCGGCGACGCGTATTGCGCGGCTTGCAGATGCGCTTGAACTTTTATCGCGCCGGATCAAGGCGGAAAGTGTCGGCGATACCGGCAATCTTCATGCGCGCTTCGGCGGATCGCTTGCGGAGGTTCTGTCCTTGCGCGCGGCGCTCGCCGCGAAATCCGCCACGACAGATGAAATGCGCCGCCTCGATGCGGTGCTGGCGGAACTGGAAACCGTCATCGCCCGTCTGCCGCGCGCAACGGCAATGCCCGTTTCGCGCGCCACGGCGCGGCGCAGGAACCGCGATGCGCTGCGTCTCAGCGTTTCCACACGCAAATTGCTGCGCCGCGCGGCACTGGCGGCGGGCCTCACGGCAGCCAGCGGAATGGTTGTGGCCGGATCGCTGGCGTTTGCGGGGCCGGACTCGTGCGATTTCACCGGAACGATGGCCACCTGCAGCGGCAATCAATCCGGTGGCATATCTTTTGTCGACATTCCCAACAGTGCGCCGATTGGCGGGGTGTTTCCCTACACGCTGACGGTGAGCGATCTGAACCAGAACATCGCGCCCGCCGCCGATGTCACCGGGATCAATCTCGATCAGGAATTGAATTTCGTATCCGCGGCGACGGGCGCCGTTGGTGCATCCTCTTCGGCTTTCGCCATAACGACCGATGGCTCGGCGGCGATTGCGGCAAACGGAGCCGCTGCTATCGGCATCCGCGCCTATAACATTGCCGGCAATGGCGGCGACAATCCTTCAGGCAATGGCGGCAATGGCGGCGCGGGTGCCGGCATCACCATCGATAACCAGGACGCCATCACCACCATCTCTTCACGCGCGCTCGAATCGCGCGTCGTGGAATTTGGCGAGCAGGGGCTCATCGGCGATTCGAATAACGCGATTGCGCGGGCGAACAGCGCCATCGCCAACCTGCAGGGCACGGACAACTCGTTGCCGGCGATCATAGCGGAAAACTACTTCCAGAACTTCTATGGCGTTGATACCAGCACGCCGGCGGGGAAGCAGGCGCTGATCGGCAAGATCAACACCGCCATCGCGAATATTCAGGACTACATCGCCTATCTCAACGCCACGCCTTATCCGGAAGAAACCTCGCAGCTTATCGCCGGCGCGATTTCGGTCACGAGCATTGGCGGCAATGGCGGCGCCGGCGGCGTCATCAGCTTGGGCCAGAACGCCAATGGCGGCGACGGTGGGGCTGGCGGCGATATCACCATCACAAACAATGCGACGATCAAGGCCACCGGCGGCCTCGTCGCCGGCATCGCGGCGGAATCCATCGGCGGCAATGGTGGCGGCGCTTTTGCCAACTTCGGTACGGGTTTCGTCAACGATCCTATCTATGGCTATGGCGGCCACGGTGGCACCGGTGGTGCAATCACGATCAACAACGCCGGATCGATCACCATCGTTGGCGACAGCGCGCCGGGCATCTTTGCGTTGAGCCGGGGCGGCCTCGCCGGCGACGCGGACAACAATCCGAACTTCACACCCGCCGGCGGCACCGGCGGTCTGGTGACGGTCAACGAATCCGGCGCGATTGCGACGAGTGGTCTCGGCTCGTACGGCATCCTTGCCGAGAGCGAAGGCGCTGTTGGATTGTCCGGCGGCGACGCGAAGATCGGCGGCGCAGGCGGCAATGTTGTCGTCGACGTCACCGGCAAGATCGTGACGACGGGCGATGTCGGCTACGGCGTTTTCGCGCGCAGCGTCGGCGGCACCGGCGGCAATGGCAGCAGCGGCGACTCCGGCGGCGATGGCGGTCCGAGCGGACTCGTCACGGTGACAGTCGAAAAAGGCGGCACGATCGCGACCACCGGCGACAATGCGATTGCGCTTTATGGACAAAGCAAAGGCGGCATCGGCGGCTCCGGCGGCGATGAAGACGGCTTCTGGGCGTC
>JAFECN010000059.1 GCA_018242145.1 Pseudomonadota bacterium | reverse complement strand
TTCATGGGTCTGATGACCGAAGACATGCACGGCCAGCCCACCTTCGGCGCCGCCGTGAGCATGGATGAAAGCGCCGACGGCCTTACCTACACGTTCAAGCTCCGCGACCACACATGGTCGGACGGACGGCCCGTCACCGCCAACGATTTCGTGTTCTCCTTCCGGCGCATTCTGGACCCGAAAACGGCGGCGCCCTATGCCTCGCTTCTCTACCCAATCAAGAACGCGCAGGCCGTCAACGGCGGCAAGATGCCCGTCTCCGCGCTCGGCGTGCGCGCGCCGGACAAGCGCACGCTGGTGATGCAATTCGAATATCAGGTGCCCTATCTGCGCCAGCTCCTGACGCATTACACCACCTTCCCCGTGCCGCAGCATGTCGTGGAAAAACACGGCGATCAGTGGCTGCAACCCGGCAACATCGCGGTCAACGGTCCCTACACCCTCAAGGAATGGGTGCCGAACGACCACATCACGACGGTCAAGAACCCGCGCTTCTACGATGCGCGGAACGTCCACATCGAAACCGTCAAGTTCTATCCGTCTTCCGACTATTCTTCGGCGCTGAAGCGCTTTCGCGCGGGCGAGTTCGACATGATGATGGGTGTGCCGCCGTCCGAGATCGGCTGGCTGCGGGAGAATCTGCCGGGCGATCTGCACGTCGCGCCCTACAACGCGATCAACTACGTCCAGTTCAACTTCACGAAGCCGCCGTTCCACGATCTGCGCGTGCGCCAGGCCGTCTCGCTGGCGATCGACCGCGAGATCATCGCCCACCGCATCATGCGCGCGGGCGAGCGCCCCGCCTATGCGATGGTGCCGCCCTATATTCCCGGCTACCCCGGCAAGGCGCAGCTTCCGTTCCGGAACATGCCGATGGCCCGGCGCATCGCCAAGGCGAAGGCGCTGCTGGCCGAAGCGGGCTACGGCCCCGGCAACCCGCTGACCTTCGAATATGCCTTCTCCGGCCAGAGCGATGTGCGCCTGGTGGCGGTGGCGCTGCAGTCCATGTGGCGCGCGATCGGCGCCGATGTGAATCTGACGCCGTCAGACCTGCAGGTGCACTACAACAAGATGCGCCGCCAGCAATTCCAGGCCGCGTGGGCCGGCTGGTATGCGGATTATCTGGACGCGAAAGACATCCTGTTCCTGGCGCAAACGTCGTCAAAGGATATGAACAGCGGCCGCTATTCCAATCCGAAATTCGACGCGCTGGTCGAGAAATCCGACTATATCCGCGACCCCGCGCAGCGCGTCGCGGTGCTGGAGCAGGCCGAGCAGATTATGCTTGACGATGTGGCGTTCGCGCCGGTCTTTTACGCGATGTCCCGCAACATCGTCTCCAAGCAGGTGCGAAACTGGGTCGACAACAACATGAACGTCTATCGCACCCGTTATCTGTGGCTCGACCGCAAGATCGTGGACGCATAGCACCGGCCTTCCGTTTCGTCGCCGCTCTGTTTCTTCTCTGCGCCGCGGCCTGCTCGCCCGCGCCGCCGGAGGGGCCTTATCTCAACCGCGGCAATGGCGGAGAGATCCGCAGCCTCGATCCGCATTTCATCCAGGGCCAATGGGAAGCCAATGTGCTGGGCGACCTGCAGATGGGCCTCACCACCGAAGATGCGAAGAGCCGCCCCATCCCCGGCGCCGCCGACCGCTGGACCGTGTCGCCGGACGGCCTGACCTGGACCTTCCATATCCGCCAGCATGTCTGGTCCGATGGCGTGCCGGTGACGGCGCAGGATTTTCTGTTCGCGTGGCGGCGCATTCTCGATCCCAAAACCGCCGCGCCCTATGCCTACAATTTGTGGGTGCTCAAAAACGCCCGCGCCATCAGCGCCGGCAAGCTGCCGCCATCGGCGCTGGGTGTCCGCGCGCCCGACGCGCACACGCTGATCGTGAATCTGGAGCATCCGGCGAGCTATCTGCCGGAACTGCTGACGCACGAAGCGGCCTATCCGATCCCGCTGCACAGCTACAAGAAATTCGGCAACGCCTGGGCGCGCGTGGCGAACTATGTCTCGAACGGCCCCTATATGGTGAAGGACTGGATTCCGAACGATCACGTCACGCTGGTGAAGAACCCGCGCTTTTACGATGCGAAAGACGTCCACATCCGCACCGTCCGCTATTTCAACACGCCGGACGCGCAATCCGCGCTCACCCAATTCCGCGGCCACGAGCTCGATACGCAGAACCCCTATCCTGCCGCGTCCATCGGCTGGCTGCGCGCGAACATCCCCAACGACATCAAAAGCGTGCCCTATCTCGGCGTGGACTACATCGCCTTCAACATGCGCCGCGCGCCGTTCAAGGACAAACGCCTGCGCGAGGCGCTCTCGCTCGCCTATAACCGCGAGGCCATCGTCTATAAAATAAGACGCATCGGCGAGACGCCCGCCTACAACATGATCCCGCCCGGCGTGGCGAACTATCCCAACACCGCTTCGCTCGCCTTCAAATCCCTGCCCTATGCGGCGCGTATCGCAAAAGCGCGCGCGCTGATGCGCGAGATGGGCTACGGCCCGCAGCATCGCCTGCATCTCACCTATGCCACCCCCACCAATCCCGACCAGCGCCGCACCGCCGCCGTGGTGCAGCAGATGTTCGCAAAGATCTATGTGAACATGACCATCAGTTCGGTGGAGATCGCCCAGCATCTGGCGCGCATGCAGCAGCATGATTTCGATATCGCCAATGCGTCCTGGATCGCGGACTTCAACGACGCCAGCAATTTCCTCGACCTGTTGCGCAGCGGCGGCGACAACAATTACGGCGGCTATTCCAACCCCGCCTATGACGCGCTGATGGACAAGGCGCAGCAGACCGTCGATCTGAAGCAGCGCGGCCGTCTGATGGAGCAGGCCGAGCAGATGGCACTGAACGACGATGCGTGGCTGCCCTGCTATTTCCTGCTCACCATGGACATCGTGCAGCCCTGGGTGAAGGGCTGGATTCCCAACATCCGCGGCTTCAACCGCACACGCTGGCTCTCGATCAAAGGGCGTCCGTAAGCCGCGCTTGCCCCCGCATCGCGCTTCCGGCAAGTTCCGCCGCATGCGACCCCGTAGCTCAGCCGGATAGAGCAACGGTTTCCTAAACCGTAGGCCGCGTGTTCGAATCACGCCGGGGTCGCCACCAAATTGCCTTGGGAACTCCTTCTCCCATATCGGAACGGCGCCGCTTGTTCCCCCGTTTGATGGGTGGTTGCGCATGTCGCACCACGAAAATCCGACAAACGAGGAAACCCCATGAAGAACACCCTTCGGACCGCGCTTCTGTGCGGCGCTCTGGCATTTTCCACTTCGGCCTTTGCACAAGTCGGCGGCGCCCTGAACGGCACGGTCGGCGCAGCCACATCAGCCACGCCGCCCATGGCCACATCCACAACCAACGCCGCAGGTCAGATCGCAGCGCCGAACACAAGCCTCAACGGCGCGGCGAACACCTCGGTATCGCCCCATGGCGTAAGCACCGGCGTGGATGCCCACACCGCATCGCCCGTTTCCGACACGAGCGCGAACGGCACGGTCACGGCGAAGAAGAAACATCACAAGGCCAGCCCCGCCTCGGATACGTCGGTGAGCACGGGCGTCTCCACACCCAATGCCGCATCCGACACGAACGCCAATGTGACGGCGTCGCCGAACGGCGCAACGATGAACACCTCCACCAACACCAACCTGTCCACGCCGCAGCCGCACTAAGGCCGGCACACAACAGAAAAAGCCCGTCATGGCCCGGAGTGGGGCATGGCGGGCTTTGACTGAGTCCGGACGATCTAGCGGTACAACCGCTTCTTCGTATCCGGCGTGTAGAAGAACACGATATCGCGGTCCGGCCGCGCCAGCCGCTTGTCCTTGCCGGTGTAGTCGAAGCTCGACACCAGGTCGCGGATGATTTCCAGCCGCGCGATCTTCTTCGTGTCGGTCTGCACGATGCGCCACGGCGCGGCGGGATGATCGGTGCGGCGGAAGGTTTCGTCGCGCGCCTTGCTGTATTGATCCCACATCTTCTGCGCTTTGGCGTCCACCGGCGAGATTTTCCACTGCGTCAGCGGGTCTTCCTCGCGTTCCGCCAGCCGCGTCTTCTGCTCGTCGCGGCTGATGTCGAGATAATATTTGCGGATCTGGATGCCGTCGCGCACCAGCATGTTCTCGAACGGGATCACCGATTCATAGAAGGCATGAAGTTGCGCCTTGTCGCAGAACCCCATCACCTGCTCCACGCCCGAGCGGTTGTACCAGGAGCGGTTGAAGATCACGAACTCCCCGCCGGACGGCAGGAACGGCACGAAGCGCTGGAAATACCACTGTGTCTCCTGCGTGTTGGACGGCTTGCCCGGCGCATGCACGCGCGTCTCCCGCGGGCTCATGTGATGGGTGATGCGCTTGATCGCGCCGTCCTTGCCCGCGGCGTCGCGGCCTTCGAGGATCATCAGCACCTTGGCGTTGTCCGCGATCAGGTCGCGCTGCAGCTTCACCAATTCGATCTGAAGCGCGCGCAGGGTCTTCTTGTAATGCTTGTCTTCGCCATTGTTGATGTCGTCGTCGTCATCGTCGCGGTGATGTTTCTTGTGCTTGGCCATGAGAGGATTAGAAGCCTCACGCGCAGGTTGCGCAACTTAAACCCGCGACCAGGGCAGCACGTTCCCGTCCAGCCGTTTTGCCGCAATGCCGAAAACCTGCGCCAGCGCGGCATCGGACAGCACATCGGCGGGCGCGCCCTGCCCCACCACATGACCGTCCCGTAACACAACGATCTCGTCGCAGAAGCGCGACGCCAGCGACAGGTCGTGCAAGGTGATCGCGACGGCCACGCCGCGCGCCGCCTCGCCGCGCAGCAATTCCATCAAGCGAAGCTGATGCGCCGGGTCCAGATGCGCCGCCGGCTCGTCCACCAGCAGGATCGGCGCCTGCGTCGCCAGCGCCCGCGCCAGCAGCACCCGCGCGCGCTCGCCCGCCGAGAGTTCGTTGAGCCGCCGCGCCGCGAAGTGCGCCACGTCGCAGCGCGCCATCGCATCGGCGATCGCCGCCGCGCCGTCGTCGCGCGCGCCATAAGGCATGCGGCCCAGCGCCACGATGCGCGTCACCAGCATCGGCCATTGCACCGCATTCTCCTGCGGCAGATAGGCGATGGCGCGCGCCAGCGCTTCGCGTGAATAGTCCCGCAGCGAACGACCCAGCACCGTCACCGCGCCCGCCTCGAACGGCAGCAGGCCCAGCGCCACGCGCAGCAGCGTCGTCTTGCCCGCGCCGTTCGGCCCGACGATGCCCGTCACCTGCCCGGCGGCAAAAGACGCGGAAGCATCGTCCAGAACCGCGCGGGCGGAATAGGACGCACGAACCTGTGAAAGCGAGAGCGCGCTCATATCGCCTCCCGCCGCATGCGGATGATGAGCCACACGAAGAACGGCGCGCCGATCATCGCCGTCATCACGCCCACCAGAAGCTGCCCGTCCGGCGCGATCAGGCGCACGGCGATGTCCGCCGCCGTCACCAGCGCCGCGCCGCCGATGGCCGAAGGCACAATCAACCGCGCCGGTTCGTAGCCATAGAACGGCCGGAGCAGATGCGGCACGACAAGCCCCACGAAACTCACCGCGCCCGCCGCCGCCGTCGCCGCGCCGGTTGCCAACGCCACGCCGATCACCACGCGCCGCCGCACGCCATGCACGTTCACGCCGAGCGATTGCGCCGCCTCCTCGCCCAACGCCAGCGCATCGAGACTGCGCGCCGCGCTCCACAGGATTGCGATGCCGATCACCACGGGGACCAAGGCCAGCCAGAAATCCGACAGCGTGGAATCCTTCAGCGACCCCATCATCCAGCGGATCATCTCGCTCATCGCGTAAGGATTGGGCGCCAGCGACATCGCCAGCGCCGTCATCGCGGTGGCAAGGCTCGCAATCGCCGCGCCCGCAAGGATCAGCGCCGTGCGTTCCGCGCCCGCGCGCGACAGGAAATAGAGAATGGTCGATGTCGCCACCGCGCCCGCGATGGCCGATGCGGGCAGCACCAGCGGATGCAGCGCCGCGAATCCGAAATACATCGCCACCACCGCGCCGAAACCCGCGGAGGACGTCACGCCCGTCACGCCGGGATCGGCGAGCGGATTGCGGAACAACCCCTGCAACGCCGCCCCGCTCGCGCCTAACGCCGCGCCGACGACCAGCGCCAGCAACGCCCGCGGCAAGCGTATCTCGCGCGCGATGATCGAAGCGGTGCCGTGATCGGAGAACAGGCCGGAGAAGAGATCGCTCAGTCCTATCTCCGCCGGGCCGATGGCGAAGGAGATGGCGGCAAGAACAATAGCAAGAACCGCGAGCGCGATGGTGAGTGCGTGTCTCTCAAAAACAAAAAGAATCTCCCTGTCCCCCTTCAGGGGGAGAGGGCTGGGGTGAGGGGGGC
>JAFECN010000058.1 GCA_018242145.1 Pseudomonadota bacterium | reverse complement strand
TGTAATCGCTTTCCTTTGCATCGGCGATCTTGAGATTGACGGAGACGGTGCGCCCCCAATCCTTCTTGTCCCAGCCGCGGATTTCCTTTCCGTCCTGCGAGGCGACATCCACCTGGGCGCCGGCGGCGCGCAGCTTGTCGCGCGGAACTTCCAGCTCCGATTGCTCGAAGCCGTTGGTTGCGATGATGAGAATGCGGGCTTTTGTGATGTCCGTCATGGAACTCCTCCTTCAGGGGGTGTGCAGCTACCCCGTGAAACGCGGGTCATGCGAAGGCCGTTCCGAAAGGCTCTTAGCCAGAAAGCTTCTTCATCGCCGCGGCAATCGGCTTCGCCGAAGCGGCGAGGCTTTTCCAGGGATCGGCCTTCTTCAACAGCGGCGCCGATGTCGCGATGGTGAACTTCCGCGGATCGAGTTTCGCCGTCACCTGCGACCAGTTCAGCGGCACGGCGATGGTGGCGCCTTCGCGGGCGCGCGGGCTCCACGGCGCCACGCTGGTGGAGGTTTTGTCGTTGCGCAGATAATCGACGAAGATCTTTCCGGTGCGTTCCTT
The DNA here is from genome assembly GCA_018242145.1 of Pseudomonadota bacterium. Lineage (GTDB taxonomy): Bacteria > Pseudomonadota > Alphaproteobacteria > Micropepsales > Micropepsaceae > Rhizomicrobium. The sequence continues at coordinate 9,148 of JAFECN010000058.1, read as the reverse complement.
TTTCGAGATCGTGGTGGTGAAGCGATCCGGTTCGTCGCGTTCCATTTTCGTGGCCACGGCTTTCGCGAAAGCTTTCGCCTGCGGCCAATCCGCGCCCTTGATGGCGACGACGACATGCAGCCCCTTGCCGCCGGTCGTCTTGACGAAGGGTTGGAAGCCGAGCCTCTCCAGCCGTGTTTTCAGGTCTTTTGCAGCTTCCACCACGCGCGCGAATTTCACGTCGGGTGCGGGGTCGAGATCGAAGATCACGCGCTCCGGCGTTTCCGGATCGCCGGGCTTCGAGCCCCAGGGATGGATTTCCGTGACGCCCTGCTGCGCCAGCGCCACCAGGCCTTCCGCGCTGTCCACGCCAAGATAAGGCTTGGGCTCGCCTTTCGTGTGGATCGCCAGCAGGGGCACGGCGGTGCCTTTCAGTTCATGGCGCTGGAAGAATTTTTCGCCTTCGATGCCGTCCGGCGTGCGCACGATGGAGGACGGACGATCCTTCACATGCGGCAACATCTTCCCGGCAGCGGCGGCCATGTATTTTGCGAGGTCGAGCTTCGTCACCGCCGGACCAAGCTTCGACTTGGGCCAGAATATCTTATCGGGATGGCTGATCCTGATGCCGAGAACCTCGTCGTCGCCGCTTGTTGCTTTCGGTTTCGTTTGGACCTTCGTTTTCTTCGTCGCCATCGTTTCCTCCTGCGGCGCATCGGCCGCCACTTCGCGCACAACGCTTTCCGCCGGTTTGTCCAGGCGCAAGCCCTTGAACGCCGCCTGCCGGAACAGACCGTCCGATGTCACGTTCTCGAACGCGATCTCGCCGACCAGCCGGGGCTCGACCCAGTTCACGTCCAGCAGGCGCGGCACCGCGTTGGCGAACGGCGAAGTCTTGCGCGCCAGCGGCTTGAGCCGCTTGAGCAGATCGCCTGCCGTCTTGGCATTATAGCCGGTGCCGACGCGGCCCATATAGACGAGCTTGCCGTTCCGATAGGTGCCGACCAGGAGCGAGCGGAATTTGCCCGGCGTTCCGCGCCAGGCGCCGATCACCACTTCCTGCCCGCCGCGGCATTTGGATTTGGTCCAGCTATCGCCGCGTCCGGATCGATAGGGCGCGTTCACGTTCTTGGAAATGACGCCTTCCAGATCCATGCGGCAGGCCGCATCCAGCATCGCATCGCCGGATTCCCGGAAATGCGGCACGAACTGGATGCGCCGGGACTTGCCGAGCGGCTTCAGGATTTTCTGCAGCGCCGCCTTGCGGGCTTCCAACCCTTCTCCGCGCAGATCGCGGCCGCCGGCGAACAGGCAATCGAAAACATAAAAGATCAGCGCGCCGGTCTTGTGATCGGAGAGCGCGGTCTGCAGCTTGCCGAAATCGCTCGCGCCTTCCGCATTCAGCGCGCAGATCTCGCCATCGATGATGCCATCGGGAAGTTTCGCGCAATCCGCCGCGATTTCGGGAAAGCGTTCGGTCCAGTCCAGCCCCTTGCGGGTGAGAAGCTTCGCCTTGCCCTTCTCGATCCGAGCCTGCATGCGATAGCCGTCGAACTTGACCTCATGCACCCAGTTGGGGCCGCTGGGCGGGTGCGCCAGCAGCCTGGCAAGCTGCGGCGCGATGAAGCCGGGCATCTTCATGGGCGCTTGCGCCGGACGGGTGCCTTGCTGGCCTTTTTCCTGGTTGCGGGCACTTTCTTTTTCTTGGCCGGCTTGCGCTTCAGCGCGGCCACGTTCTCTTTCACGGAACGATTGCTGTTCCAGACCTTGCGGGACTTCGCGGCGATCTGGTCCAGCGTGCGGCCGGTCTTCACCGACGTCACGTCCTTCTGCAGCGCATCGCCCTGCGCCCCGCGGTGCGCTTCGTCGTCGATCTCCTTGATCAGAAGCCAGTTATGGCGAATGCGCGTACCCGGCCGGTGCCGGTCGTCGCGCATGCGGATGAGAGCCCATTTGCCTTTCATCCGTTCGCCGTCCATCACGAATTTGAGATGGCCCTTCTCCAGATCGCGCGCCGGGGTGCCGGTCTGCGATTGCCAGGTGCCGCGGTCCCACAGTTGCACGGTGCCGCCGCCATATTGCCCTTCCGGGATGGTACCTTCGAATGTGCCGTATGCGATGGGGTGGTCTTCCACTTCCACCGCCAGCCGCTTCACCGCCGGGTCGAGCGACGGCGTTTTCGTGACCGCCCAGCTTTTATAGACGCCGCCCAGTTCCAGCCTGAGGTCGTAGTGCAGCCGGGTCGCGTCATGGCGCTGGATGACGAAGCGGTGCTTGTCGGCTTTGCCGACCGTGCCGCGCGGTTCGCGGGTCAGCTTGAAGTCGCGCTTCTTGTGGTAGGTGGAAAGCTTGGCCATCGCGGAGGCAACGAAGTTGGAGGGACACCGGTTCCACAACTCTAGGGATATCGGCCCGCGATTTCCATCGCCTCCCCACGCATCTCAATCGTAAGCGCGCACCGATCACACCACCATTCATCTAGATGAACAAATGTTTTCACGATCCCCGTAAGGAGGGCTTTAACAGTTCATCCGACTTCGAGTGACTCTCGCATTCGCCGGCGCATGATCGCACCCGCGTTCTGGAGTGCGGGTCGTGTATCGGGGGCTGATGGTTTCGGCGATGATCGCCGCGGGATCGCTGCAAAGCGCTTGGCATGCATCGCCGCCTGCGCCCCATACCGCTTCGCTGCCACGCGGCACAAGCGCCTCCAGCGACGAAATCAATATCAGTATCGCCAGGATCGCGGGGCGCGCGGCGCTCCGGCAGCCGTCGCAAGCGCCGCTGTCGCGGGAGGAAATGCTGAGCATCGTCCTGCTGATGTCCCGCAGGCCGGCGGGAGCAGGATCGTGAACGTCGCGCGCAAACATTTTCAAACCGAAGGGGGATGGACATGAACGTCCGATATGCAACGACCTTGTCCGCGCTGGTTCTGCTTTGCCTTTCGCGCATGGCGTCTGCCGACGAGGGCGCAGCACCGAAGAGCGGGGCTTCCGAAGCCGCGGCGCCGCACTGGTACGATTCCGTCACGGGCACGAAATTCACCTCGGTGGAGGGCTCGACCGCGCAGCTTACGCAGAACGACGACGGACTTCTGCTTCAGGTCACGGCGCCGAACGGCAGCGAAACGGCAAAGCAGTTCCGTTACCTGAACGACAATCTCGGCGGGATATTCGACGCCGCGGACACGAACACCGCCATCGGCGTCTTCCGCCAATCGGCCGGCGGCATCGAGGCGGAATATGCCGACGGGCACAATGAAGTGCTATCGGCGAATGCCGACGGCGGTCTGACCATCGCCCTTACCGCGCCGAAATCGGGCACGATGTGCATGAAATGGTATCCGCAAGGGCACGTCTTTGCGGAAAACGAGCGCAAGGAAGCGCTGGCGGCTTATGCCAGCAAGCTTGGTCTGGCGGCCGACCGGAAGACGCCACAAATCGCCAATTGCGGCGATGCCATCGCGCGGGTTGCGTCTGCGGCAGAACCGGCAAGGGCCGGCAAGCCCCTCAAGCTTGCATCCTTGCACACACCGAAAATGTCTGCCGCGTCGAAAGCGATCCTCGTGCGCGCCTCCGATGTGCACACGATCGATGCCGATGCGATGCCCAAAGGCGGCGCGCCTGTGCCGCCGGAGATCGCGGCTGCGGCATTGGCCACGGCGCCGGCGCGCGTCATTCCGGCATCGGCAAAGGAGACGGTGCCCGCCAATCACGGCGCATCGGAATGCCTGCATGTCGACTCCGACGGGCAGAACTGGGGCTTCCGCAATTCCTGCGACAACAGCGTGCAGTTCGCCTATTGCCTGCAGAACGGCAAGGACGCGGCGACGGCCTGCGGCTCCGGCAGCGCGACGGGCGGGGTGGCGCGCAACGGGTTCTTTGCGCTGATCGCCTCCAGCGCCGTGATCGACGACAACCACCAGTTCCGCTGGGTCGCCTGCTCGGGCGATGCCGGAACGGTGACGCCATATCTGGACCGCAGCGCGCCGCCGGCGGGCCACTGCGTGCGTTCGCAGAATTCTTGATCGAACCGAAGGAGCTTGGGGAATGCGCAAGACACCGAAAGCCGTCGCAGGGCTGCTCGCGGGCGTGGCGATGACGACACAGGCGTTCGCGGGCGGCGTGTGCAGCCGCGCCGAGGAAACGGCGGGTGTGAAGGCGGAAATCCTGCAGCAGCAATTGATGGTGGCTGCCTATAGCTGCCATCTGGAAGGCGCCTACAACGCCTTTGTGGTGAACTACCGGCCCGATCTGATCGCCGCCGATGGCGCGGCCCAGAACCTCTTCAAGCGGGCGAGCGCGCGCGGCGAGGCGGACTATCAGACCTTCAAGACGCAGCTTGCCAACGACTTCTCGATGGACAGCCAGGACCAGAACGACTTCTGCGACAACGCAGGCGCGATGTTCGAGCAGGCCGCCCAGCATCGCGGGCAATCGCTCAATGATCTGATGGCCGCGCTGGCCTTCGACGGCGATACGCCGTTTGCCGAATGCCAGGTCCGTCAGGCAGCGATCACCCAACCCGCCGACGACGGCATGGTGGAAGGCGGAACGAGCGGTGCGGTTTCCCGCACGGCGCGTTAGACCTCCGGGATTACCCTGAAACGGCGTTATTTCTTCGGGTGCAGCCGCACGGGCATGCGGTCGTAGCCTTTCACGAAGGACGAGAACACGCGGCTGACATCGCCGGTCACTTCGATCGTCTCGAAGCGCTTCAGGATCTCTTCCCAGATGATGTTGAGCTGCAACTCCGCCAGCCGGTTGCCGACGCAGCGGTGGATGCCGAAGCCGAAGGACAGATGCCGACGCACATTGGGGCGCTCGATCCAATAGTCGTTCGGGCGCTCGATCACGCTATCGTCGCGGTTGCCCGAGACGTACCACATCACGACCTTCTCGCCCTTCCTGATCGTCTTGCCGCCAAGCTCGATGTCGCGCGTCGCGTTGCGGCGCATGTGGGCGAGCGGCGTTTGCCAGCGGATCGTTTCCGACACCATGTTGGGGATGAGCGCGGGATTGGCGCGCAGCTTGTCGTACTGGTCCGGGTTCTGGTTCAGCGCCAGCACCGAGCCGGAGATGGTGTTGCGCGTCGTGTCGTTGCCGCCGACGATGAGGAGGATCAGGTTTCCGAGATACTCCATCCGGTCCATGTTGCGGGTGGACGGGCCATGGGCCAGGAGCGAGATCAGATCGTTCTTCGGCGGCGCGTTCACGCGCTCGTTCCACAGGCGCATGAAGTAATCAACGCATTCGTAAAGTTCGGTGCGGCGTTCTTCCTCCGCGGTTTCCTCGCTCTTGAAGAGACCGGAGTTCTTGCCCGCGGTCGCCACGTCGGACCAGCGCGTCAGCTTGCGGCGGTCTTCCCACGGAAAATCGAACAAAGTCGCCAGCGTCATCGTGGTCAACTCGATGGACACCTTGTCCACCCAGTCGAACTCTTCGTTCAGTGGCAGCGAATCCAGAATCTTCGCCGCGCGCTCGCGGATGATGGGCGCCAGATGCTCCAGGTTCATCGGCGATACCGCTGGGTTCACCGTCTTGCGCTGGACGTCATGCTTGGGCGGGTCCATCGCGATGAACATGGGAAGCTTAAAGTCGTCCTTCGGGTCCGCGATGGTGATGGAGGGTTCGGACGAGAACGCTTCATGGTTCGTGTCCACCGCCATGATGTCGTTGTACCGGGTCACCGACCAATACGGCCCGAACTCATGCTCGGCGCAGTAATGCACCGGGTCTTCCTTCCGCAGCCGCTCGAAATAGGGCCACATCGTATCGGTGCGGAAAAGTTCGGGATCGGCGACGTTGATCTCCGCCAACGGCAGGGCATAGGCGCGCTCGCGCGCGGCCTTTTTCAGATCGGCATGCAGATCGCGCGGCGCAACATTCATGGCAGCCTCCCGGATATTGTTTTGAGGAGCTTGTCACAAAGTTGACGCCAGTGCCACCTTCAAACTCACTGTCATTGCCCGCAAAAGCGGGCCACCCAGGTGACGTTTGTTCAGGTTTAGAAAGGTCCGCTGCGCTTCTTCCGGAGAAACCGGCACAGACTTTAACTGGGTGGCCCGCTTTTGCGGGCCATGACAGCGATGCGGTGGCGTGGGGTTACACGAACGTGCCGGGCGCGATCTCATGCCCCTTGCCGCAGAACTCGCAGCGGGCGCGGATCACGCCGTCGGGATCGGCGAGCTTGGCGCGATCCTCGGGGGTGTAGTCCTTCAGCACGCCGGTGATGCGGTCCACCGAGCAATCGCAGCGGAAAGCGATCGGCTCGAACGGCAGCACGCGGATCTCGTCCTCGTGGAAGAGCCGCCACAACAGGTCTTCGGCCTTCAGCGCAGTATCGACCAGCTCGAAATCCTCGACGGTCGCGATGAACATCTTCAGCCGCTCCCAATCGTCGTCGGTCTTCGCCGCTTCCGCGGTGCGCTGGAGCATGATGCCGCCGGAGCGCCACGCCACCGGCCTGCCCGGCTCGAACACCGGCGCGGCCGCCAGCTTGATCGCCGTCGGCAACTGCTCGGATTGCGCGAAATAGGTTTGCGCGGAGGCGGCGATGCCGTCCGGCGAAAGCTCCACGATGCCCTGATAGGTCTCGCCGCCGACACGCGGCTCGATGGTGATGCCGAGCGAACCGGCGCCCGCCAGATCGGCGAATTTCGGCGCATTGCCCAGCGGCGCGGCACGCGCCTCATCCACGCGCGCATAGCCGCGCACGCCGGCGGGGCGGTCCGCGCTGGCGCCATAATAATCCGACGCAATGAGATCGAGCGGGCCGTTGCTGCGCGTCTGGACAGTCATGCGGCCATCGAGCTTCAGCGCGGAGCCGAGCAGCGCCGACAGCGTGAGCGTTTCTGCCGCCACGCGCGCCGCGGCTTCCGGCAGCTTGTGCGCGGTGAGCGCCTCCGCCGACACGTCGGACAAACGAACCAGCCGCCCGCGCACGCCCAGCGGCGCGATATCAAACGGCAACACAAAATCCGCCGCAGGGGCGGGGATGTAGGAGGTCTGGGAGGTCATGGAGAGGGGTATATGGTATCGTTTCGTGGAATTTCAAACTTCCTGGGGGCCCCTCTCTCATAACAGAGATCGCCATATCCAAGCCAAAAGCGCGACCGATTTATGGGTTTGAGTCCGAACTACATAACCCAATCTTCGACATGCGCCGATTAATCTCTTGCTGGGAGAGAATTGCCGGATCTCCGCCGAAAAGCATTAGCGGCGCTCCAACAGCAAAGACTCGATTGAATGCGCTCTTATACTCTTCTCCTGTTTGCGGCCAGAAACCTTTGATTCGGACTCCACTGGCGATCAGATAAGCCAAGGACGGAGTCCAGCTTTTATACATGGATTGCCACAGCACATCTTGGTCTTTGTCGTGAGTGATCGGCCCGATAGCGAAGCATGTCGTGCGAAGCTCTAGCTGCGGGCGATAAAGGAGTTCGCGAGATATGCCGATGTGTTGATAAAAATTAGACTCCGACTTGGCTTCTTCGGCATATCTTTTCCTCAGATCGACACTTCCTTTTGAGCCCAACATCTTGCTGATGGAACTGGCGGAATTCTGGAAGGCCGCGAGAGCATTAGGATCGAAATTTGCACTGGTGCCGGCGACCATAACGTATTGAGCACAAGACGCTAAACAGGCATGGGTTACATGAATAGACATGTGGCGGCGATAAACCTCGTAGCCGATCTTTATCGCACTCGCATTGTCGCCCCCGCCGGAATTGATTTCCAGAATCCGTGTATCGGGTTTTACGATACGCAGGAAATCTTGTGCCACCTGGGGAGTTATGGGGCCGTCAATTTTGACGGTATTTCCCTCCCGTGTGACTTCAACACTCTGAGACCAAGCAAGGGATGCTCCGGAACATATGATCCCGGCTGCGCATAATCCCCGAGACAGATAGCGCCAAATATAGTGCGACGAACGAAACATGGTTGGAGCCTGATACGAGTTTCGCGAAAACGCCCCGCCATTCAGAAATTATCAGCCGTCATCGTCCCATAATCGGCGAGAGCGCTATACTTATCTCATCTTTTTGAATAGCAGGACAATCTCGAAATGAAACGTGCCCAATATTGATTTGGGGCGTCCTTACCCCAAACACCACTTCAATATCGCCTTCTGCGCGTGCAGGCGGTTCTCCGCTTCGTCGAACACCACGCTTTGCGGGCCGTCGATCACTTCGTCGGTCACTTCCTGCCCGCGATGCGCGGGGAGGCAGTGCATGAAGAGGGCGTTCTTGTCGGCCTTCGCCATCAGGCGCGCGTTCACCTGATAGGCTTTCAGCAGGTTGTGGCGCTTGGTCGTGTCCTCGTCGCCCATGCTCACCCAGGCGTCCGTCACCACCACTTGCGCGTTCTTCACCGCCGCGTCCGGATCGGCGCCGAACGACACCGCCGCGCCCGCGCCTTCCGCCCATTCGCGCACGTCGGCATGCGCGGCAAGTTCTTTGGGCGATGCGACATTGATCCTGAACCCGAAGCGCGCGGCGGCGTGGATCCACGAGGTGAGCACGTTGTTGCTGTCGCCCAGCCACGCCACCGTCGCGCCCTTGATGGAGCCGCGCTTCTCCTCGAACGTCATCACATCCGCCATCACCTGGCAGGGATGCGAAAGCTTGGTGAGGCCGTTGATCACCGGAATGGTGGCGTTGCGCGCCAGATCCAGCACCATCTCGTGATCGAGCAGGCGGATCATCACCGCGTCCACATAGCGGGAGAGAACGCGCGCGGTGTCCGCCGTGGTTTCCTCGCGCGCGAGCTGCATGTCGGAGCCCGACATCATCAAGGTGGAGCCGCCAAGCTGGCGCATGCCCACATCAAACGAGATGCGCGTGCGCGTGGAATGCTTGTCGAAGATCAGCGCCAGCACGCGCCCGGCCAGCGGCGCGTCCCTGTCCTGCGTGCCATGCGGCAGGCCGAGGCGCGCGGTTTTGCGGGCGCGGGCGTCGGCGATGAGATGCTCCAGCGTGGCGGAGTCGAAATCGGAAAGATCGAGGAAGTGTTTGGCGGTCACGAAACTTTCTCCAACCCACGATTGTCATGGCCCACCGGAGTGTGGGCCACCCAGTTGAAATCCTGTGATGCTATTGAACGGTAAAACGCCGGCGCCATAACTTTTGAACGCAGCGCAGACGTCACCTGGGTGGCCCACACTCCGG
>JAFECN010000057.1 GCA_018242145.1 Pseudomonadota bacterium | reverse complement strand
GCGGTGAAACGCATCACCTCCCCCTTGTGGGGAGGTCGACAAAATTCGAGCGCAGCGAAGAATTTTTCGGGTGGGGGGATCGGTGCGAGGGGTATCCCCCCACCCGAAAAAGCTTCGCTTTTTCGACCTCCCCACAAGGGGGAGGTGATAGGGGACTTATGCCGTCGCCGGAACCGCGTGCTTCTCGGCCAGCGTGCGCTTCATCTGCTGTTGCAGCTTCTCGAACGCGCGCACTTCGATCTGGCGCACGCGCTCGCGGGAGACGCCGTATTTCTGCGACAGCTCTTCCAGCGTGGCGGGCTCGTCCTGCAGGCGGCGGGCCTGAAGGATGTCGCGCTCGCGCTCCGACAATTCGCCCATCGCATCGGTCAGAAGATCGTGGCGCTCGCCCATCTCCTCGGCTTCGGCGAGGCGGGTTTCCTGATCCATCGTGTCGTCGGCCAGCCAGTCCTGCCATTCGGACTCGCCATCGGCGCGCATCGGCGCGTTGAGCGACGTGTCGCCGCCCGACAAGCGCCGGTTCATGTTGGTGACTTCTTCTTCCGGCACGGCCAACTGGCGCGCGATCTCCGCCGTATGTTCCGGCGTCAGATCGCCTTCCTCGATGGCGCTGATCTTGTTCTTCGCCTTGCGCAGGTTGAAGAACAGCTTCTTCTGCGCCGCGGTGGTGCCCATCTTCACGAGGCTCCACGAGCGCAGGATGTATTCCTGAATGGCGGCGCGGATCCACCACATCGCATAGGTCGCCAACCGAAATCCCTTGTCCGGCTCGAAGCGCTTCACCGCCTGCATCAGCCCGACATTGCCTTCGGACACCACTTCGCTGAGCGGCAGGCCATAGCCGCGATAACCCATCGCGATCTTGGCGACGAGGCGCAAATGCGAGGTGACAAGCTGGCGCGCGGCTTCCGGGTCTTCATGCTCTTTCCAGCGCTTGGCGAGCATGTACTCCTCTCCCGGCTCCAGAAGCGGAAACTTCCGGATTTCGGTGAGATAGCGAGATAAACCGTTTTCGCCCTGAAGGGCGGGAACGCCACGACTGCTCATTTGCTTAACCCCTTGGTGCCCGGTTCGCGGGCCGTCGGAAGCTGGACAGAAGACGGATTCCAGCCCCCGAATGTGTCTGAAATATGGGTTTCAGGATTGTAAATTCAACCCGCGCAAAGCCGCCACAAGTCCCCGGAAATCCTCGGGCCATGGGCTCTCGAAGCGCAGGGTCTTGTGCAGGCTCGGATGCTGGAAACCCAGAAGCCACGCATGCAGCGCCTGGCGCGGGAACGCCGCCGCCGTCTGGAAGGCAAGTTCCTGCTCCGGCGTCTTGGCGCGGGGCGGGCGATGCGCCTTGCCATAAGTTGCATCGCCGATCAGCGGATGGCCCAGATGGGTGAGATGCACGCGGATTTGATGCGTGCGCCCGGTTTCCAGCCGGCATTCGATGAGGCTGGCGAAGGGGCGCGGCCCATCGCCGAACCGCTCGATCACCTTGTAGCGCGTGCGGGCTTCCTTGCCGCCGCTGCGCAGCACGCCCATGCGCTTGCGGTCGAACGGATTGCGCCCGATCTGGCCTTCCACCATGCCTTCGCCCGCGCGCGGCGCGCCCCACACCACAGCGTTGTAGGCGCGCTCGACCGTGTGATTGGCGAACTGCTTGGCAAGGCTCGTCATCGCCCGCTCGTTCTTCGCCGCCACCAAGAGCCCGCTCGTATCCTTGTCGAGCCGGTGCACGATGCCCGGCCGCGCCACGCCGCCGATGCCCTTCAGCGAATTCCCGCAATGGGCGATCAGCGCGTTCACCAGCGTGCCATCGGGATTGCCCGCCGCCGGATGCACCACCAGCCCCGCCGGCTTGTCGATCACGATGAGGTCCTTGTCCTCATAGACGACGGCGAGCGGAATATCCTGGCCCTGCGGCTCCGCGGGCTCCGCATCGGGCACGAACACGGTGAAGATGTCGCCCGGTTTGACCCTGTTATTGGCGTCTTTTATCGTCGCGCCGCTTTTGGACACCGCGCCGGAGGCGATCAATTGCTGGATTCGCGCACGGCTGAGATCGGCGAGTGCCGTGGCCAGGAAGCGGTCGAGGCGCTGGCCTGCATCCGTTTCCGTGGCGGTCGCGGTGCGCGATGTTCCGCCCACAGAGGATTTTGCCGTGACAGACGTGTCCACCGAAGTTCCCGAGATCGATCCCAAATCGACCCTAAGCTATCGCAGCCTGAAGGCCGTCGTCATTATTCTCGGCGTGCTGATCGTTCTGGCGCTGGTTCTGGTGGTGGTGGGCATCGGCATGCGGATGTCGGGCCATGTTCCGGGGCAGAGCGGCACCGCGGGCAATTATGCGCTGCCCGCGGGCTCAAAGATCGAACACACCGATATCGCCGGCTCCAGTCTCGTCCTCACCGTGAAGACGCCGCAAGGCGAGGCGGTTTACATCTTCAGCGCCAGCGACGGCCGCTTCATCGGCCGCATCGCCCCGAAAGCGCCGTGACCACGCTTCTTCTTTCGGCGTCACAGCGCGCGCAGATCGAACGCGAAGCCCGCGCCGCTTCTCCGCGCGAATGTTGCGGCCTGCTGGAAGGCGTGCGCGAGGGCGATGCGATCCGCATTGCCGCGCTGCATCCCGCGCGCAACCTGTCTTCGGACAAGGACCGTTTCGAAATCGCCCCCGCCGATCACTTCGCCGCCCTCCGCGCCGCGCGCGCAAACGGACGCGCGATCGTCGGCTGCTATCACTCCCACCCCAACGGCAAATCCGAACCCTCCGCGCGCGACGCCGAAGGCGCATGGGACGAAGGCTTCGTCTGGCTGATTGCGGCCACGCACGATAGCGCCGTTTCGCTGGCCGGGTTTGCTCGCAGGCAAGACGGTTGGCAGACGCTCGACATGCCGGAAATCGCGGAAAAGGCGGCCTAACCGGGCTTGCTTGATCGGCCGGGCTGGCCAAACTATAAGCCACGCCCTCGCGGATGCTCCCATCGTCTAGCGGTTAGGACGCGGCCCTCTCAAGGCTGAAACAGGGGTTCGATTCCCCTTGGGAGCGCCAGCCTTCGCTCGCGAAGCGAGTAAAGGCGCATCTACCGAAGCTTTAGCGTAGGTAGACCGCTTGCCATCCGCGAGCTTCGGCTGGCAGGCCACACTTAGCTTTTGTTTGCGAGCTTACAAAAGCTTGCGCCCCGCCGAAGCGTAGCGAAGGCAGGCAGCTATCTTCATCGCACCGTCTCTTTCTCTTTGGGCGCGGAAACGCGGCGTGGCTTCTTTTCGGCTTTGGGCTTGGGCAGAAGGCGGAAGCGGGTCTGGCACCATGCGAAGTCGACGCCCACGTCCAGAAGCGCATCGGAGCGTCCGCAGGGGCAGGCGAAATCCATCACCGCGATGACCTGGTATGTTTCGCCGGCGACGAGCGGCACCGGCTGTCCCGTGACATGGTTCGGGGCGGCATTGACGCAGAGAACCAGATCGCCGGGACCGACAGCGTCGCTCATAACTTCCATCCGCTACGCAAGAGAGATTAGACCCCGCTCCGCAAGGCGCCAATGTTTTCCGCGAAAATCCGCGACACGAATTTCTATGTCCGAATCCGCCGCGCGGACCAGGCCAGGAAGATCGCGGGCAGAACCAGCAGCGCCGACACATAGAACGGCGCGTCCACATGCATGGAGAAGGCTTCCGCCGCGATGAACGGGCCGACTAGGCGGGCTGCCGCGCCCGTCGCGTTGTTCAGGCCTAAATATTGTCCCTGATGCTCCCAATCGACATTGCGCGAGATCAGCGCCGACACGTTGGGCCACGCCACCGATTGTCCGAAGGCCGCCACCGCCAGGCAGATGATGATGGTCAGCGTTTCCCATGAGGATGCCTGCGCCACCGTCGCCGCCATCGTCAGCGCCATGCCCGCTGCCAGCATCCGCGCCTCGCCATATTTCTTGGACAGCCGCCCCGTCAGGAAGATCTGGTTGATCGCCGCCACGATGCCGACCACGGCGAAGGCGCTGCCCACCTGTTGCGGCCCCCAGTTGAAGCGCGCCTGCGTCCACAGGCCGAACACATATTCGATGCCGTTGAACGCGCAGCCCGCCAGGAACGTCACGCTCATCAGGCGGCGGATGATGGGGTTGCGCGCGGCATTGCCCATCACCGCCCAGCGGCTCGGTTGATGGGTGAAGCGGTCGTGCCGCACGCGGCTCTCTTTCACGAACAGGACGATGGCGGTCGCGCACAAGGCCGACAGCGCCGAACACACGATCAGCGGAATGCGAAAGCCCGCATGCCCGGCGGAGGGATGCGCCAGCAATCCGCCCAGCGCGGGCCCCACGATGAATCCGATGTTGTAAGCCGCGCCCAACAGCGACATGCGCCCGGAGCGGTCGTCCGGCGGGCTCACATCGGCGATGTAACCCTGCACCACCGATCCGTTGCCGCTCGCCAGCCCGCCCAAAAGGCGCACCACGAAGGCGACATACACATTCGGCGCGAACGCCAGCGCCAGATAGCAGAGGCAGTTGCCGCTCACCGTGCTGATGAGAAGCGGCTTGCGGCCGATGCGGTCGGAAAGCCGCCCCCAGAACGGCTCCCCGAAAAACGCGCCGATGGCATAGGCCGAGAAGATCAGCGCGATCTGCCAGGGCGCGGCATCGAAGGATTTGGCGTAGAAGGGCAGCAGCGGCACCACAATGCCGAAGCCGAGCAGGTTAATGAACATCACCGAAAGCAGCGTGGTCAGGGCCACGCCGGAACCCTGGTCGGCAGGCTTGTCCTGTGCTGCGTCGGCCATAGACTGATTTATTGTCAAAGTTTGGGGGAGAACAACCGTGAAGCCATTGCGTCTGACCGCGCTTGTTGTCGCGTTGCTAGCGGGAGCGGCCGTCCAGGCTCCGTGGGCCGCCGACGCGCCCAAACCTTCCGCCACGGCCGCCGATTCCCAAACATGGCGCGACGTTTCTCCCGACAATCTCGTCCTGATCGAAACGAAGTACGGCACTGTCGCTGTGGAGCTGGCGCCGGATTTCGCGCCCGGCCATGTCGCGCGGATGCGCAAGCTCCTGCACGCGCATTTCTATGACGGGCTCACCTTTTATCGCGTGATCGATGGCTTCGTGGCGCAAGGCGGGGCCGATCAGGACACCTCCGCCACCGCGGACGCGCCGGTCAATCCGGAGCTTTTGAAGGCATGGCCGCCGCTGAAGGCGGAGTTCGACGCGGCGCTTCCCAAAAGCGCGGTGTTTACCCCGCTCGGCAATCCCGATCTCGTCGCGCCACAGGTGGGCTATGTGAACGGCTTCGCGGTGGGCCGCGATCCGAAAGATGGCAGGGCGTGGCTGATCCAGTGTCCCGGTGTCTTCGCCTTCGCACGCGACAACGCGGACGACACGGCCACCACCGAGTTCTACATCGTCATCGGCGAGGCGCCGCGGCGGCTGGACCGCAATCTCACCGCCTTCGGCCGCGTGCTCTCCGGCATGGAATATCTGCAAAAGCTCAACCGCGGGAATCCGGACGTGGATTCCGGCGTCATCCCGGACGCCGCCAAGCGCGATCCCATCCTTCATATGATCCTGGCGTCGGACCTGCCGGAAAAAGACCGCCCGCATTATCAGGTGATGCGGACCGACAGCGCCGCCTTCGCCGCATTGCTGGCATCCAAGCGCAAACCCGCGCCGGAGTTCTATCACCGCCCCGGCGGCTTCCCCAACCTCGATATCTGCGGAGTCTCCGCGCCGGTGCGGCAGTCAGGCAATTAATCTCCTTCTCAGAAATCGTCATGGCCGCCCTTTGTGGCGGCCATCCATTTTCCAGAAGCGATGCCAGAGAAGGTGAAGCCTCGCCAACAAGCCGGGTGGCTTCGTCGTGATTTGGGACGTATCGATTCGCGTGGGGTTCAAATCCGCACCCACAAGGGGCGAATTGCGAAGGGCCTTGAACAGGCCGCCTTTTGAAGATTTAGCCTGTGTGGAAATCCGTTAATTTGCCCGAAAATTAAGGTAGCGAAGCGCACCCGGTTCGGCAATCGCCTTGCCGCTCCGCCAGCGGGCCGCTATTGGTGCGCCCGCTTTTGACGGGCCGGACCCATGTCGTTTTTGCGCTTCATTCCCGAGACCACCAATGTCGATTTCGTCAAATGGCGCTTCCTCGCCTTTGCCTTCGACGGGCTCCTGCTGCTGGTGACGGTCGCCTCGCTGGTCTGGCACGGCTTCAACCTCGGCATCGACTTCAAGGGCGGCGTGCTTCTGGAGGTGAAGTCCGCGAAGGTGGTGGATATCGGTGCGGTGCGCAGCGATATCGAAGGCCTGAACTTCTCGGATTTCCAGATCCAGTATTTCGGCGGCGGCGCCTGCGACACGCCGGCGGACTCCTGCGTGCTCATCCGCGTGCAGCCGCACCCCGGACAGAACGGCGATGCGGCCGTCACCTCCATCAAGAACAAGCTCGGTCCGGCCTATACCTTCCGCAATGCGCAGGTGATCGGGCCGAAAGTCTCCGAGGAGCTTTTTCATGACGGCGTGGTCGCGACGGTGCTCGCGATTCTGCTGATCTCGGTTTACGTCGCCTTCCGCTTCGAATGGCAATATGGCATCGGCGCGTTGATCGCGACGGGCCACGACGTGCTCGTCACCGCCGGTTTCTTCAGCGTGCTGCATCTGGATTTCACGCTGAACTCGGTGGCGGCGCTGCTGCTGCTGGCCGGTTATTCGATCAACGACACCGTCGTGGTGTTCGACCGAATTCGCGAGAACCGGCGCAAATACAAGCGCATGGGCCTCAAGGAGCTGATCAATCTCTCCACCAACCAGATCGCCACGCGCACCACGCTGGTGTCGGTCGCCACCGCGCTCACCATGGTTCCACTGGCGATGTTCGGCGGCCCGGAGCTGCGCGATTTCTCCGGCTCGATCCTGTTCGGCATCGTGGTGGGCACGTTCTCGTCCACCTATGTCGCCGCCGCGCTGCTGCTCTATCTGCCCGCCCCCGCCGGCACACGCACCGAAGAAGCGACGGCTTGAAAAAAAGCGAATAGGGAGTAGCGAATAGCGAGTAGGGCGCTCCCCATTCGCCACTCGCTATTTCGCCATTCGCTTCCTAAAACGGATTGATCGTCGAGTGCCGGGTGAACGTCACATAGCCGGCGCTCACGCCCGCGCGCAGGCCGACGCCGGAGCGCATCGGCGCCAGCGTGATGCCGTTGGCGCGCATATAGTTCACGCCCAGACCGGCAACGAGATAGAAGCTGCCGTCCACGCCGGGGAATTTCTGGAAGATGCGGTCGGGCTCGCGCAAATTATAGACCAGCACGAACATCTTCGAGGCGTTGCCGCCGAAGTCCCAGCCGACGCTCGGCCCCTGCCAGTAAACGCGCATCGGATCGGCGCCCTTGCGGATCAGCCAGCCCTGTCCGTAACGCAGGCCCACCACGATCGCGCCCGAGCCTTCGTCGCCGGTGATGTAGGCGTCCGGCAGGCCGTAATCGGAGAACACCTTCTGCACGCCCTTGGCCATCGCCTCGGTGGTGACACCGAAGAAATTGGCGCCTGCCTGCACGATCTCGTTCTGCGTAAAGCTATCGCCTTCGTGGCCTTCCACGCGCGGCGGCGGCCGGTCGTCCTGCGCGGTCGCGGGCGCGACCAGCGCAAGGCCCACGAGAGCGGCGAAAAAGGCAGGGAAAAGGCGCTTGAGAATCATGATCGTCTCCGGTGAGAGCGGCGCAAATCGGCGATCCCGCGATGGTTATCGCCTATCGTGACAATTCCAAGGCGGAACAATCGTTCCACAAGCTCTTTGCGCGGCGGCTTGGCGTCCCCATTTAAGAAGGCGCAGATTGGCCGTGCGCCGGATTCGCGCGGCGTTGGGGAGAGCATTCGATGGACGCTGTCACGCTTTTCGTCCTGGCGGTTCTGTTTCTCGCACTTGTCACCATCTTCGCCGGCGTCAAATCGGTCCCGCAGGGCCGCGAATGGACGGTGGAGCGCTTCGGCCGTTTCACCCGCGTGCTGAAGCCGGGCCTCAATCTCATCGTCCCCTATTTCGACCGCATCGGCCGCAAGCTTTCGGTGATGGAAGAGGTGCTGCCGATCCCAAGCCAGGTCGTCATCACGCGCGACAACGCCACCGTCACCTCCGACGCCATCGCCTTCTATCAGGTGGTGGACGCCGCAAAGGCGGCCTACGAGGTCGCGAACCTGCAGGCGGCCATCACCAACCTCTGCCTCACCAATGCGCGCACCGTCATTGGTGCGATGGATCTGGACGAAGTGCTGTCCAAGCGCGACGAGATCAACCAGCGGCTGCTCAGCGTCGTCGACAACGCGACGAGTCCGTGGGGCGTGAAGGTCACGCGCATCGAGATCAAGGACCTGTCGCCGCCGCTCGACATCACCGAAGCGATGGCGCGCCAGATGAAGGCCGAGCGCTATCGCCGCGCCGAAGTCACCCAGGCCGACGGCGAGAAGCAAGGCGCGATCCTGCGCGCGGAAGGCGCCAAGCAATCGGCGATCCTGCAAGCCGAAGGCCGCAAGGAAGCGGCGTTCCGCGATGCCGAAGCGCGCGAGCGTTTGGCGCAGGCTGAAGCGAAAGCCACGCAGATGGTGTCCGATGCGGTGGAAGCGGGCAGCACCAACGCGCTGAACTACTTCCTCGGCCAGAAATATGTCGATGCCTTCGCGCAGCTCGCGACCGGCCCCAACCAGAAATTTGTGATTTTGCCGATGGAGTCCGCGGGGCTTCTCGGCTCCATCGCGGGCATCGCCGAACTGACGAAGGAGGCGATCAGTCAACAGATCGCCCATGCCGCGACGCCCACGGCAACGCGCGCCGCCGCCGGAACGGCGATGGCGCCGCGCGCGGGCTCCGTCCCGGCCGCGGGAACCACACCACCGCCCGCAGGTCCGGGCCGGCCGGCAGGAACGTGAGGCGATGGAAGCGCTCACCGATTTCCTGAACAACCAGCCCGCCTGGCACTGGTGGGCGCTGGGTGCCCTGCTGCTCGCATTGGAGATCGCCAGCACCACGCAATATCTGTTGTGGCCGGGCATCGCGGCGGTTCTCGTCGGCGTGCTGAAATTCGCCGTGCCGTCGCTCGACGGAAGGCTGGCGATATTTCTGTTCGCGGTGATCGCCGTGGTGGCGACGGTGTTGTGGAAACGCTCCCGTCTCGGCCGCGCCGAGCGCGTTGGCCACGAAAATCTCAACGATCGCAGCGCGCAATATACGGGGCGCCGTGTCACCGCGCTGGCCGATTTCGACGGCGACCACGGCGCGGTGCTGGTGGACGATTCCCGCTGGCGCGCCGTCACCGCCGACGGCTCCAGCCCGCGCAAGGGCGCCGCGCTGATTGTCACAGGGGCGGACGGAACGACGCTGAAGGTCCGCGCGGCGTAACAATTGCCGCGTTCGCGCGTTATAATTTCGTCATGGACGATTCAGACCGCACCACCTCCCGCAAGCTCGGCCCCGGTGGCTGGCTCACCATCATCGTGCTGTTGGCGCTTCTGATCGCCGCCATCGTCTATGCCGTGCATGCGTGGAACGCGATGAGCGGCGTGCAGGTGTCGCCGCTGGGCTGGCTGTTCATGGCGCTGGGCGTGATCGTCACCACCCTTGTCGGCGGCGGCCTGATGGCGCTGGTCTTCTACTCCAGCCGCCACGATTACGATCAGTAGATCGTGGTTTTCCTTGGCGCTCGTTTGGAATGAATTATCCATCTTAAGATCGTCATGGCCGCCCTCGTGGCGGCCATCCATTTTCCAG